>JAYUFP010000560.1:0-1524 GCA_043738665.1 Isosphaeraceae bacterium | reverse complement strand
ATGCTCCTCGCGACGATGGCGGTCTCGCTCGGCCGAGGGGCCCGGGGTGGTCGACGGTCCGCAATCACGTCGCCCGCGGGAGCGACGAATGTCCTGCTGATCGTTCTCGACACCGTCCGCGCTGAGAGCCTGAGCCTTTACGGTTATTCCCGCGAGACCTCGCCGAACCTGGCACGCATCGCCAGGCGCGGCGTCCGGTTCGACCGCGCGTTCTCGACCGCCCCCTGGACGGCCCCATCGCACGCTGGCATGTTCACAGGTAGATTTGTTGGCGAGCTTTCCGTCGGCTGGAACCGCCCCCTCGACGCTAAAATTCCCACCCTGGCCGCGACCTTGAGCGAGCACGGTTACGACACCGCGGGGTTCGTCGCCAACACCACCTATTGCAGCTACGAGACGGGTCTCGACCGCGGGTTTCAGCGTTATGACGATTACGACGTCACCCCGCGAGCCATCCTGCTCTGTTCGGGACTCGTTCAGCGGGCCTTGAACTTCGTCCACAAGCACCCCAAGCTCGCCCACTGGATCGACGGCGACCACCCCGCGGCCCACCTTCGCAAGAGCGCCGAGCGGATCAACGGGGATTTTCTCGACTGGGAATCGTCGAGGGCGGAAGACGGCCGCCCGTTCTTCGCGTTCCTGAACTATTACGACGCCCACCACCCTTACCTCACCCCCGAACCCTGGGAAGGGGGACCGGCGGGCCGGAAGCCCGAATCGGCGGCGGACTTCGGCTTGCTCCGGTCGTGGTGGGGGCTCGACAAGCGGAATCTCGACGGCACCCAGGTCGAGCTGGCGCGCGACTCGTATGACCGCTGCATCGCCTACCTAGACGGGCGGATCGGCCGGCTCTTTGACGAACTCGACCGACGCGGCGTGCTCAAGAACACGCTCGTCATCATCACGGCCGACCACGGGGAACACCTTGGCGAGCAGAACCTTTACGGGCACGGGGTGAGCCTTTACCACCCCGAGCTGCATGTGCCGCTGATCGTCGTCGGTCCCGAAAACCGGGTGCCCGCGGGCAAGGTCGTCCGGATGCCGGTGAGCCTTCGCGACCTACCCGCGACGGTGGTCGACCGCCTTGAAATCGCAACCAAGAACGCGCCGTTCCCCGGCCGGTCGCTCGCGAGGGTCTGGTCGCGAGGTTTCAAGGTCGATCCCGAGGTCGAGGTCGTCCGCGCCGACGTGGAAGCGCCTCCAGAGGACGACCCGAACCGCGGAGGTTCGCCGGTCGGCCGCGGCCCGATGACCTCGCTCGTCGCGGAAGGGCTCCACTACATCCGCAATGGAGACGGCCGCGAGGAGCTTTTCGACCTCGACGGCGACCCCGGCGAAATCCACGACCTCGCCTCCGCTCCGAAGTACGACACGGCGCTCAAGTCGTTCCGCGAACGGCTCAGGCGCTGAGGCGAAGAAGGTGAAAGTCTGTCCGGAAAGGAATTGGCTAGGAAATGGCGGATGACGGATGGCTGATGACGGATCGGAAAGAGCGAATGCGGCGTTTTCCCGCCGGTTTTCTCG
>JAYUFP010000559.1:0-1524 GCA_043738665.1 Isosphaeraceae bacterium | reverse complement strand
CGAACTGCCCGCTGTCCTTGACTGTCACTCGTCCGCTATCAAACCGCACCGGGGCGTTGTAAAAGCGGAAGCCGACATTGTGCATCTCGACCGGTCCGTTGTCGAAGACGAATCGGCCGGTGACATGCTCCATCGGCAGCTCAAACGTTCCGCCGATATCCACCCCCAGCTTGGGAGGCCGCGTGTATCGCAGACGGACACTCGTGGCAGGCCGCGGGAGGACCTCCAGAACGTACGAGTCTTTCTTGCCCGGCTCCACCCGGATCGTCGCCGTGACATCGCTGGAGCCGGTCGGGTCGAGGATCACCCAGGTCTTGCGCCAGGCCGGTGGCAAGGCCGTGCGAAGCTGATCGTCAAACGGAAGCTTCACCGCCCGAAGGTCCAGCGCCACCTTCAGCGCCGGCTTCTCGGCCGACCCGCCGATTTTTTCCACACGACCGCTTCCCGTGATCTCGGCCTGACCATTGAACCCATGCATGTCCTTGAAGATCCATAAATCTGGATGAATCTCAAGCCGCCCCGTCATATTGTTCACCGGATAGGGCAACCCCTTCCAGACGATTCCGCAGCGCTCGTTAAGGTCAAGATAGGCGTCGACGGTCACCTTTCCTCGGGGGTCGCCGTCAGGCCCCTCGCTCGGCACACGGTGAACCCTTGCCGTACCCCCCACGGTGCCCGTCGGGTTGAAGTCTTCGACCACCGCGCGAACGTCGGGCGGTAAGGCATTGAATAGCAACTGGTTGACCGGCAGCCCTTGGCCGCTGAAATCAAGAATGACCTCGGAACGAGGGCCAGGGTTCACGATCGTGCCCTTGGCTGTAAGCGGCCGGCCTTCAACGAGTGTTTTCATCTCCTCGATCGTGACTTTGTTTTCCTCGTAGACAAGCTTGCCGCTGATGTGGTCGAGCGGGTAGGCGAAATTCCTGTAAACCATCGCCACATCATTGCATATCACTTCAATGCGTTTATTCAGGGGCAGCCCCGGACCGGCGCGTCCGGCTCGCACACTGACGTCGACGCTGCCGGAAGGCCGTAGCTCGCGCCAGATTCCCTGAAACTCAGGGGGTGTTCGTTGCTGAAGCTTGTCGTCAAGTTTCAGGTCGCGAACCGCCATCGCCAGCGAAAACGCCTCATTTGTCGGATCGACGAGGCTGATCGACGCTCTGTCAACGCGAACGGTTGTCGGCCCATAATACCCTTTGGCCCCCTCGACCGTGAGTACCCCGTCCTTGGCGAGAAACGCGCCTGCGAGATCGTTAATCGGAAAGGGGAGCTTCGGGCAGTTCCAGACGCCTCCGCGAAGGTGCCCTGAGACGTCGTAGCGGAGTCTCGGCGTCGCGGCGGGGTCGAACGCGATCCGATGGATCAATAGGTCAGCCTCCCCTCCGGTGAGGTTGATCTGTTCGACCGCAGGGCGAACCTCGGCGGGAAGCCGGCTCCGGATCGGGTCGGAGATCACCAGCCGCGCAAGGTCGCCGTGAAGCTCGACCTTTCCCGTGGCTGTCTCAACCGTTCCCGCGAGTG
>JAYUFP010000558.1:0-4977 GCA_043738665.1 Isosphaeraceae bacterium | reverse complement strand
CCTTCTCCCGGGGGGAGAAGGACTGACGCTTCAATCTTCCCAGGTCTTGGCAGGTTGCGCGGAGGCCTACCGCGGACGCCGCAGGTGGTTGCGGACGTCCCCCATCAGCCCGACCTTGATCGGGAAATAGGGACGGGCGACGGGGGCGTGCGCGAGGTCGTGGCGGAGTCGCCTGCGGTTCGCCAGGCGCTTCCAGTCGCGGAGGGCGTCGAGCTTCCCGAGCAGGAACGGCCGGGCACGCCTCCGCAAGATCCTCCATGCGGCCTGTCCGACGATGAAGGCCAGGTGAGGCAGGAACGCAGCCGCGATCCATCGCAACGGAAGGTCGGTCCAGAAGAGGATCTCGGCGTTCCGCGACATCCGCCGCTGCAATTCGGGCCGAGTGTGGTCGTAGCTGGCCGAGACCTCGTGGAACACCCGTGACCGGGGTGTGAACACTGCGTGATAGCCCGCCCAGCGGAGCCGAAAGGCGAGGTCGACGTCTTCGTAGTACGAGCCGAACGCGGGGTCGAACCCTCCCACGCTCCGGATCGCCGACGTGCGGTAGAAGGCGCTCGAACCGCTGGCCCCGAAGACCCGTTCGTCGGACCTCTCGGTCCAGTTCGCGGCCGGTTCCCCATGCCCGCGCTTGCTCGGCCAGCCGACGAGCGCGTAGGAGTCTCCCGCCGAGTCCACCCGTGAAGGGTCGGAGCGGACCAGGACCAGTGGAGCGACCGACCCGACTTTTGAATCGTCAAATGGGGCGAGCCCCCCCTCGATCCAGCCAGGGCAAACCTCGGTGTCGTTGTTCAGGAGCTGGACGAAGGGTCCCAAAGCCGCCGCGATGCCGGAGTTGGCCGCGGCGCAGAAGCCGGCGTTGGCTTCCAGCCGCACCACCCGCACCCACGAATAGCGCTCGTCCAGCCATTCGGCGGTGCCGTCGGTCGAGGCGTCGTCGGCGACGATGACCTCAATGACCAGGTCGCGCGGGGCGTGTCGGAGGATACTCGCGAGGCATGTTTCCAGCAGACGCCGGCCGTTAAAGGTCGGGATCACCACCGAGCAATCCGGGGGTCTCACGACGCGGGCTCCGGGTACGGCTCGACCCGTGGCGGGCGCGCCGTGGACGAGGTCCAGCTCGTCTTGCCCCAGAGGACGTGCTGGATGGTCATGACGAGGATCCGGAAATCGAGGGGGAACGACCAGCGCTGGATGTAGTCGAGGTCGTACTGGATCCGCTTGCGGAGCGACGTCCGTCCCCGCCAGCCATGCACCTGCGCCCAGCCTGTCATGCCGCCGGGGACGGAGTGGCGGAGGTCATACCCGGGGACTTCGGCGCCGAACCGTTCGACGAAGACCGGGCGCTCGGGTCGCGGGCCGACCAGGCTCATTTCGCCTTTGAGGACGTTGAAGAGCTGGGGGAGCTCGTCGATGTTGGTGTGCCGGAGCCAGTCGCCGATCTTGGTGCAACGGGTGTCGTGGTTGGAGGCCCAGATCGGCCCGGTCTCCCCTTCGGCGTCGCGCGTCATGCTCCGGAACTTGATGATCCGGAAGAGCTTGCCCCCCTGCCCCACGCGTTGTTGCAGGTAGAAGATCGGCCGGCCGGAGGTCGCCAGGATCAGGAGCGCCACGACGGCGAACAGCGGCGAGAACAGCAACAGACCGACCGCCGAGGCGACGAAATCAACAGCCCGCTTGGCAATGCGTCCCCAAGGAACCGGCCACGCGAACCGCCGCGAACGGTCGCCGACGGCGGGAAGGTCGTGGACGTCCGGCTCGTCTCCCACCCAGTGGATGGCGATGTCGTAATGGCTCAGCAGGGCCATCCGCGGGCGGAGCCGCTTGGCGGGGCGGCCCGTCGCCGCGACCAGCACATGCGTGGCTCGCGAGCGGCCGACCAGTTCGGAGAGGCGTTCGATCCCTCCCAGCACCGGGACGGGGTCGGCCCGGGGGTGAACGGCGAGGTGGCTCTTCCGTTTCAGGCCGGCGGCGTTGTGGGCGTGACCGGCGTCGATGAAGCCGACGACCGGGAGCCCCGCCCACGGCCCGCGGCTCAATGAGCGGGCGAGCCTGCGGCTGTCGCGTCTGGCCCCGACGATCAGGACGCGACCGGTGCCGGGTCGGCCGAGGTGCTCCGCCCTGCCGGCCGACTCGAGGGAACTGTTCATGGCGTTCACCGATCCATCGGTGTCGGGCGCGGGGCGTTGTTGGCCGCGGACCCGAGTCCGGACCGACCCCACAGACTGATCCTCGCCGGCGGCCCCCCGTCCTTGGTGGGCCTCACCGGGTTTCCCTTCAAGCTAAAGCATCGGCCGATCCGACGCTTTATTCCAGTCATTCCGGTAAACTCGGTCGGACGATCGTGAACTCATGCCTTTGCCCACCCGATCAGGTCGACCTGTGGCCCGTCCCTCCGTCGCCAATCCCGGTCCCTTGGTGCGGACCCCGCGGGTCTCGGTGGTGATCGTCAACTACAACTCCTGGGACGACGTCGCCCGGCTCGTGGCCTCTCTGGCCGCGTCTCCCGAAGTCGGCTCCGGACTCTGTGAGATCGTGGTCATCGACAACGGTTCCGAGGGGTCGGCTCCCGAATCCTTGCGGGAACCGGGCGAAGGCGTTCGCGTCATCGAACGGGGCGAGAACGGCGGCTTCGCGGTCGGCGTCAACGCCGGTTGGCGGGCGGCCCGGGGCGACTGGATCCTGGTGCTGAATCCCGATGTCGTCGCCGACCCCGGGTTTCTCGGTCAGGTCGTCAATCGCCTGGAAGCGCTCGATCGCGACCCGCCGGGGATCGTCGGCTTCGGCCTTCGGAACCCCGAAGGGACGCCGCAACCTTCCGTCGGCACCTTTCCCAGCCTCTTCCGGACCGTGCGCGAGCAGTTGATACCGCGCTCTCGAAGGAATTACCAGCCCGTTTGGCGGACACGGGCCGGCCCGGTGGACTGGGTGACCGGGGCATGCCTGCTCATCAACGGCCCGATGATGGCCGCGACAGGTGGTCTGGACGAGGAGTTCTTCTTGTATTATGAAGAGGTCGCGCTGTGCCGGACGGCCCGGAACCTGGGCTGGCGGGTGGAGTACGACCCGACGATCGAAGTCGTTCACCTCCGCCCGCTCCAGAATCGGGCCGTCTCCCCAAGGATGCGGGTGATTACCCGGCACAGCAAGCTCCTGTATTTCCGCAAGCACCTGCCGCGCCGGCAGTTCCTCGGCCTCAGCCTCGTGGTTGCGGTCGAGGCGAGGGCCCGCGGGTTGTGGGCGCGGTTGAGGCATCGACCGGAAGACCAACGCTGCTGGAAGGTCGTGAGGGGCGTCGAACGGACGCTCCGATCCGGGGGAAAACTGGGAGGACGCGCTGTGCTCGTCCTCGCCGATTCAGTGGTCGAGCCCGAAGCATCTTCGATCCGGGTCTCGACGACCCCTCCTTTGGCATAGTATCGGGGCAAGACGCCCCGTCGTCCGCACGAAAGGATGGAGCCGCGTGCCGCAGTCGTCTTCGGGCCTACGAGTCTGCCTGCTGATGGCGGCGGCGGCGTGCTGGTTCCACTGGACCACGCACCACGTCGAGACCTCGTTCGCCGACGGCCTCCGCTATATCAACGAGGCCCGGCAGATCGCCGCGGGAGACTTCTCCGGCGGGGTTCTCCGCGCGATCGACCACCCGCTGCACGCGCTCTCGATCGCCGCGACGCACGCGGTGCTCGGCGGCGACAGCCCGTTTGCCTGGCAGACCGCCGCGCAGGTCGCCGCGTTCTGCGCACTGATCCTGGCGGTGATACCGCTTTACCTCCTGGCTCGCGAGGCGTTCGACGACGAGACCACGGCGTGGGTCGCCTGCGTCCTGGTGGTCGCGAACCCGGTGCTGGGGTACGTCGCGGTGAACGTCCTCAGCGAGTCGACCTTCCTTCTCTTCTGGCTCTGGGGGCTCTGGGCCTCGGCCCGCTTCCTGCGAGAAGGCCGATTCGGCTGGCTCCCGCCCGCGATCGGCTGCGGGGTGCTGGCGTATCTGACCCGGCCCGAAGGGTTGCTCCTGCACGCGGCTCTCGTGTTGACGTTGCTCCTGCTTCCGATGAGGCACGTCACGCGGATCTATTGGCCTCGGTGGTGGTCGGCGGTCGCGTTGCTGGTGCTGGGGCCGATGCTGCTGGTCGCCCCTTACGTCATGGTGAAGGGCACCATCGGCACCAAGCCGGCATTCGCGCGCGTGATCGGGATCCTTCCCGAATCGTCCCCGCTGGCACTCGAGCGAGACACGCCTCCTCGTCCGGGACAAACCACGTTTCAGGCCTACGGCGTGGCGACCTCTCGCGTCTTCAAAGCCTTGCGGGGGGCGGTGACGCTGCCCTTGATCCCGCTGGCGGTGCTCGGACTGGCGGTCGCGCGGCCGGATGCGGCGCGGTCACGACTCCGGCTTTTCTTCGGGGTCATCGTGGCGGCGTCCGCCTTCGGGCTGGTCCGCCTGCATGTGACGGGCGGTTACTGCACGGTGCGTCATGCGTTGATCCCGGCGATCCCCTTGATCCTGGCCGCGTCGCACGGGCTTTGCCGGCTGTTGAAAAATCTCTCGTTCGACGCCGCCCGGCTTCACCTCGGGGAAGGCCGGCTCAGGCCTGGACCCGTGGTCTGGGTCGTGGTCCTCGGCCTGATCGCGGCCCGACCGCTGGACCTGTGGCAGACACCTTCCCAGAGCAGTTTCCTCCCGTACCGCCTCGCCGGCGCTTGGCTCGCCGGAAGGCCCGACGCTGACGGCGGAGTTCTCGACCTCACCGACTGGTCGCTGTTCTTCAGCGGCAAACGCGGCGAAGGGTTCGAGGCCGTCACCGAGGCGTCCACTCGCTCAAAAACGCGATGGCTCGTCGTCCGCGAAGCCCACGTCCTCGGTCATAACCGCGCCGGGGAGATCGCCCGTAAGCTCGTGGCGGGACGGCAGCCGGTGGCACGATTCCCCGAAAACCCCGGTCCGAAACAGGTCCAGGTCGAGGTGTACGACCTCAATGC
>JAYUFP010000557.1:0-4984 GCA_043738665.1 Isosphaeraceae bacterium | reverse complement strand
CGGCAGAAACCCAGGCTCGAAAAAGTGGTCGAACGCTGGCCGCTCGACACGATCATTGCCGCCCTCCAGATCCTGGCGGAAGCCCGCGCCCGACTGCGAGGGAGCCCGCATGGGCGGTTAATCGTCGAGCTTGCCCTGGTCCGCGTCGCCCGACTCGAGAATTTCCGGGAACTCGGCGAACTGATCGGTCGACTCTCCGGGGTCGAGCCGACCGTAAAAAAAAAACTGATCGCCCTTGAAGCCGCGCCTCCCCCGGCGACCTTGACCCGGGAACCCGACCTCAGGGCCGAAAAACCAAAGCCGGGCGTGAGCACGCCTCCGGTTTCAGGGCCGACTCCCCGACAAGAATCGCCGCCCCCCGCCCCGCCACCTCCCCTCGACCTCGGTAAGACTCACGAGGTCTGGCCCACGATGTGCAAAAAGGTCGGTCTCAAATTGGGCGTTCACTTAATGCCTTACGCAGAGAAACTTTCCGGCTATCTTGCAATTTCGGGGCCAAACACGCTGGTCATCCGCGTTCCGGCGGGCTATAATCTGTTGCACGAGACGTGCGACTCGCCCGAAGCAAGGGCGAAGATCGAGAAGACTTTACAATCGCTGCTCCAGCATCCGGTGACGGTACGATTCGAACGCACTGACGAGGATCCCGGGATCTCCTCGGGAGAGTCCCGATCGGTCGGTTCGGCTCCTTCGGCGGCCAAAGGGCGAGATGAAATCCTCGAGACCGACTCGATGGTCCGGAAGGTCGTGGAACTGTTCGAGGCACGACGCTTGCATGCCGAGTACGAGGACGAATCGCCCGGGCAAGGCCTACGCTAGAGTGGCATTTTCCGGTCCGATCTCGAGACGGAATGCCTCACGAAAATGCCTCATCGTTGACGAAGGGACGCCGTGTTCAATTCTTTAGGAAACCTCGCCGACCTCATGAAGAATGCGGGCAAGATCCAGGAAACGGTCCGTAAGGCGACGGAATCCCTGGGACAGATCACCGTCGAGGGAACTTCCGGCGGCGGCGTGGTGACGGCGAAGGCGAACGGAAAACTTGAACTTCTCTCGGTGAGGATCGACCCCAAGCTCCTGGCGGATGGGGACGCGGAATTGCTCGAAGACCTCGTCACCGCCGCCGTGAACCAGGCAATGACGAAGGCGAGAGAGGCCGCCGCGCAGTCGTTTCAGTCGCTGGCGGGGGGGCTTCCTTTGCCGGGGCTCTCAGGATTCCCGGGTTTCGGAGGGTCTTGAGCCATGGCCGCCTCGGGATACTCCGTGGCGCTCGATCGGCTCTCGGAAGCCTTCGGCAGGCTTCCCGGGATCGGGGCCAAGACCGCCGAGCGCCTCGCCCATCACGTCCTGAAATGTCCGCCAGAAGAGGCCCTCGCCCTGGCCGACGCGATCCGTGACGTGAAGGACCGCGTCCGACACTGCACGTCGTGTTACAACCTCACGGAATCGGACGTACCGCTCTGCATTGTTTGCCGCGACCCCAAGCGTGACCAAGCAATTGTCTGCGTGGTCGAGCAACCGCGTGACCTGATGGCCCTGGAGCGCGCAGACACTTACTCGGGGGTCTACCATGTTTTGCTCGGAAGGCTTGCACCGTTGCAAGGTATGGGTCCCGATAACCTCACACTCGACGCTCTTGAGACCAGGGTTCGTTCCGGGGTCGTTCGCGAGCTGATCATGGCCACGAACCCGAATCTCGAAGGAGATGGTACAGCCATGCTCGTCGCGAACCGACTTGCCGACACCGGCATCACCATCACTCGACTGGCACGCGGATTGGCGTCAGGAAGTGTTCTTGAGTTCGCCAACCGGGAAATGCTCGCCGACGCCATCAGCGGCCGTCAGCGTTTTTAGGGAGTCCATCGGCATTGTGATTCGTGTCACGGTCGAATGCGAGTTGCGTTAACCTGAGGTGATCCGGTTTTTCTCTGCTTTCGGCACGAAGTTTGCTTGGCAACGCTCGAAGTTCCGGTGACGCTTTTCGTTCGTCGGTTGGGAAGTTCGCCCCGTTCATTCGATCGAGTCGTGGGTCGCGAGACCGGTTTCCGGCCATCTCCTCGACACCGCGGTGGAAGTGAGGACCATGCGTCTCGACACCTCCCAGCAAATGCGGACCGACATGCGCCTGCGAATGGCGCCCCGCATGATCCAGTCGATGGAAATTCTTCAATTGCCGCTCATGGCGTTGCAAGAGCGGATCGATCAGGAGTTGAGCGAGAATCCCGTCCTGATCGATCTTCGCGAGTCGAACACCCCCGACGGCGATTCCGACTCGGAAGAAACGCCGACGACCGTCACCGAGGCCCCGACCGAGACCGCGGAATTCGGACCTTCCGGAGACGACGACTGGAATGACTCCTACGGCGAAGGCCATCGACTCAGCCGAGCCGCGTTGAGCGAAGAATCGGACCGTAAACACGACGCGATGCAGAACATGGCATCGCGTCCCCGGTCGCTCCAGGACGACCTTGCCGACCAGCTCGGGTTCCTCGACCCCGACCCCACCGTGCGGGCGCTCGCCGACTACATCATTTACAACCTTGACGAGAACGGCTATTTAAAGTCGGACCTGAGCACGGTCGTCCGCGACTTCGGTGGCGAGGCCGAGCTTTATCAGGCGGAAGAGGCCCTGGCGATGGTCCAGAGGCTCGACCCCCCGGGTGTCGGCGCCCGCAACCTTCGCGAGTGCCTGCTCCTGCAATTGACTCCCGACTTCCTTTGCCGCGACGTTCTCCATGTCTTGATCTCGAATCATCTCGACGACCTGGCACAGAATCGTCTTCCGGCGATCGAGAAGAAAACCGGGATCTCGATCGAGCAGATCAAGGAAGCGATCGATCACTTCCGCCACCTGAATCCGAAACCGGGTGCCCGCTATCAATCGGAAAACAATCAGTTCGTTCTCCCGGACTTGATCGTCGAAGCCGATGAACAGGGGGTTTATAACGTCCGGCTCGTTGACGAACACACGCCCCAGCTCTCGATCTCGCGGTACTACCAGAAGCAACTCAAAAATAAGGGAACCGACCCCGCGGCGCGCGAGTTCATCCAGAAGCGAATTCAGTCGGCACGCTGGCTGATCGAGTCGATTGAGCAAAGGCGCAACACGTTGCTCAAAGTCGCACGCGCGATCATCGATCACCAGAAAGACTTCCTCGACAAGGGGCCCGAATCGATCGAGCCCTTGAAGATGCAACAGATCGCCGACCGCGTCCACGTCCACGTCACGACCGTCAGTCGCGCCGTGGACGACAAGTGGGTGCAAACCCCTCGCGGGATCTTCGCCCTCAAGCGATTCTTCGGCGGCGGCACGACCACGACCGGCGGCGAGGAAGTCGCCTGGGACACGATCAAGCAAAAGCTCTTGGAAATCATCGCCAAGGAAGACAAGTCGAACCCCCTCTCCGACGAGGAGGTCGTCGATGCGCTGAGCCGCAGCGGCTTCCCCGTCGCCCGGCGGACCGTGACGAAGTACCGCAGGACTCTGCGAATTCCTTCGAGCCGGCAGCGGAAGCAGTTTTGAACTGGGTCCAGCGCCGGCCGAGTTTCTAACTCGTCCGGCCTGAACGCCTTGCATCGTTTTACGCCGTGCCCGAACGGATCGCTGACGCGGCGTTCAGCGGGAGTAAGGGGGCGACGGGGCGGATCTCTTCCTCGCGTTCGGGCTCGATCACGGGCTTGCTCGTGACGAGGAGTCGTTGCATCGACGTCTCGAACCCGATATAGCGGAGATTTTCAAGCAGGATCAACGCCTTGGTAAGCCCGATCTGGCCGACCAGGTCGAGCACCCTTCGCTCATCGGAAGAGAGCGGGTCCGAGGAGCAGAGGGGGTCGGCATCGAGGGCGTCGTCGGCGAGGTAGTCGACTGAAACCTCAACGGCCCTCGCGAGCCGAAACGCGTTTTCCAATCCCGGCGTGGATTGTCCGGAGAGTATTCGGGAAATCTCCGAATCGCTCACCTTCGAGCGCTGCGCGAGTTTCTGCCCGTTCAGGCCCTTACGGGCCATCTCGGTCAGCAACTTATCTTTCAGTTTCTGGGTAAATGCGCGGTCTTTGCTCTTCATGGAGGGAAGTCTAGCACACCCCCCCTGATCCGGGAAGGCGCTTTCTCCCGAAGTCGCAAACTTTTCCCATTTTAAGGAGATCAACATTCCCGAGTATGCGAACGTATGCGTCGGAACGCGCTATTTCAACCGGGGAAAGAAGGCGACTTTCGGCAAAGCGGCGGGATCAGGAAGAGCGCCTGACGACGTAAGTCGCGAGACTGCGGAGAGTGGATTTCGCGGAGGAATCGGGAAGGATATCGAGCGCGGACGCTGCGGAAGCCGCCGCCTGCTTGGCGCGTTCCCAGGCGTAATCGAGTGCGCCCGAGGATTCGAGGTAGGGCCGGAGCTCGTGCCGGTTGTCGGGGTTCGCCTCCGCCAGCAAGCGTCGCACGGCGATGCCGACCGTGGTTCCCGCGGTCGCAAGTAAGCGGATCACGGGGAGAGTGAGTTTCTGCTTCTCAAGGTCGGTGCCCAGGCTTTTGCCGGTCTCGTGTTCTTCGCCCCAGATATCGAGGACGTCGTCGGCGATCTGGAACGCGACGCCGAGGTCACGCCCGTAGCCTTCGATCGCCTCCACGACTGAGGGAGCCGCCCCGGCGTAGTGCGCCCCAAGCCTGCAAGAGACGGCAGTCAGCTCGGCCGTCTTCCCGCGGATGATGGCGAAGTAGTCGGCCTCGGTCAGCTCAACGTTCCCGCGGTTGTAAACTTGCTGCATCTCGCCTTCGCAGACCAGGTTCGTCGCCCGCCCAATCCAACGGCAGGCCACGGTCGATTCGAGCGAAGCCGCGAGGTGGAACGCGTGCGTGAACAAATAGTCGCCAAGCAGCACCGCCGTCTCGTTCCCCCACTCCGCATTCACGGTCGCGGCGTGTCGGCGGATCACCGCTTCGTCGAGGATGTCGTCGTGGACGAGAGTCGCGGTGTGGATCATCTCGACG
>JAYUFP010000556.1:0-1531 GCA_043738665.1 Isosphaeraceae bacterium | reverse complement strand
TGAAGAAGACCGAGAGCGGCCTCCGCTACCAGGACGTGAAGGAAGGCACGGGTGCGAAGCCCGATGCCGGCCAGACCTGTGAGATGCACTACACCGGCTGGCTCTGGGAGGACGGGAAGAAGGGTAAGAAGTTCGACAGTTCGGTCGATCGGGACAAGACGTTCAAATTCGCAATCGGCAAGGGGAAGGTGATCAAGGGGTGGGACGAGGGAGTCGCGTCGATGCGGGTCGGAGGGAAACGGCTGCTCCTGATCCCCCCCGAATTGGCCTACGGCGAGCGAGGGGCCGGCGGCGTCATCCCCGCGAACGCCACGCTCATCTTCGAGGTGGAACTCATCGGCATCGAGTGAGGAATAGGCCGGAAATAAGCTCCCGGATTTCGGCCCGTTTGGGTGCCGCTTGTCGGGTACGACCCGTGGCACCCAAAATTTGTCTTTCGATCAACCCACACGAAAAGCGGAAAGTCAATGACGGCCTGTTCCTAATACGAGTCGGCCGAGATCACCTCACCACCGCCGACCGACCCGAGCGCCCTCCACGTCATCCCGTTGATTGAGCTCTTAATGAAATGTACCGAGCCGTCTCCAAACAGGGCGTTGACGCCTCCGGGGTGATAACTCCGCGACGTGATCGCGGCGTAGGTCGGGCCGCCTTCTTTTTCGCCGCGGCTCACCAGGTCGACGTCGACCGACGGGGAGCCTACGAGGATCGCTTTGTTCGGCGGCCACGCGGTCGTAAACCCGGTCTCGAGCGCCTGGCCGTCGACCCACTCGGCGTGGGCACTCGGCTCAAAGTCGCAAGCCCCCGACCGGTACTCAGGCACCGCGGTATAAGGGTCGGCCGAGGGAGACGGGATCGACCCCGGCTCCTTCACCGTCGAGAGGGCGCAACCTGTCATCACGCCCTGATACGTTTTGACCTCCGAAGCGACGACGGTGTTACTCAGCCCGTCGGTGAACTCCGCAAGCCGACGGCTCCGATTGGCGCCGAACGCCCCGCGGTTCCCCACGCCGACGCCCAGCCCGCCCCAGACATACCAGTCGCCCATGCTCCAGTTGTAATTCGCGACGCCGTAACGGACCGAATCCTCGAGCTTCGGCTCGGTGCGGACCTCGCTCGGGCAGAGGAACATCGAGAAGCTGAGCTGGGGGATCGTCAGGTTGTCGGCGTCCTTATAGGAAAGCGAGAAATTGATCGCGTTAAACGTCGACCCCTGCTCCAGGAACGGGAGCAAGCGCCCGTGAACGCTCCACCCGTTCGAAGAATACCCCGCGCCGTTACGGCCGACGACCACCGACGGCGGCAGCGCCCCCGCCACCCCTTCATAGTTCGCGACCGCAAGCCCTAGCTGCTTGAGATGATTCGTGCACTGGATACGCCGCGCCGCCTCACGAGCCGCCTGAACCGCGGGCAGCAAGAGCGCAATCAACACGGCGATGATCGCGATCACCACCAGAAGCTCGATCAGCGTGAAACCTCGGTCTGGTCGGAAATTTCGCATGAACGGACCCTTATCTTGGTGAGAATCCAC
>JAYUFP010000555.1:0-1533 GCA_043738665.1 Isosphaeraceae bacterium | reverse complement strand
CCATTGGTCATTGGTCATTGGTCATCGACCATCACCCCGGCGTGCCCGAGGATACTTCGCTCACAAACGGCTAAATCGTCCATCGGCCATTGGTCATTGACCATCACGGGGGTCAACCGCCCAGAATCCCGGAAGAGCCAAGAATACTAGGAACTGTGTCCCACCGGCAATGAGAGAGGCCGGGCCTCGCGATTTGCGAGCCCGGCCTCTTCGTGCGAAGCGATCGTGAACCCGCGTTCCTCAACGGTCGAGAGCCACTCCCGGCTTGCCCGTCGGCAGTTTTTCGAGTTGCCGTTCGAGGTCCGCGGCGGACCTGATGTTGCGGTTCACGACTCTCCCCTGAGGATCGACGAGGACCATCGTCGGCAGTCCGATGATGCCATACTCGGTCGCCAGCCGGCTCTTCTCGATCCCGCCCGGCTCGAAGATCTGGGGCCAGGGGACGGAGTACTCTTTCAGGAACGCATCGAGTTCGGTGCGTTCGTTGTCGAGGTTCACGCCGAGGATCTCGAAGTCCCTCCCTTTATATTTCTGATGGAGCTTTATCAGGTCGGGGAGGTCGCGGCGGACGGAGTCGGCCCAGCTTGCCCAGAAGGTCACCAGCAGGGTCTTCCCTTGATAACGTGAAGCGTCGATCACATCGCCCTTGAGGCCGGGGCCTTTGAGGTCGAGCGTCTTGCCCACGAGGTCGAGACGCTTGAGGGCTCCGGCCGCTTTCTTGCCTGCGTCCGAGTCCGGGAACGTCTTGGAAAGCTGTTCGTAGTACTTCCGGGCCTCGTCTTCCTCGGCGTTGAACTCGACGGCGCTGGCGAGCTGGATCAGGGCGTCGGGGGCTTCTTCGGCATTGGGGAAGTCAATCAGAAACGCTTTCAGCTCGGTCATCCACGACTTCTGGTTGACCATGAGCTGCGCGCCCGGCTCTTCGTTCTTGCCGGCGAAGTCGGCCGAGATTTTCCGGAAAACGGCGTACGACGCGATCGGCCCTTCGACCTTCCCGAGTTGTTCGAGCAACTTCAGACCGTTGGGATAAAACCCGGTCTGGTAGGCCGCGGCCAGGCTGTCGATGATCTGCTTATTGTAGGCGAGTTGGTCGTCGGGCTTGGTCGCCGCCTTAACGATCGCGCGGAGCAGGGGGATGCGGCCGACGTGGAACTGTGCCAGCTCCTTCTTGTCGCCCTGAGCTTGCACCTTGGCGTTCGCGCCGTCGAATTTGGCGAGCGCGTCGAGGGCCGCCGTGAGTTCCGGCGTGTTCGCGGCTTCGCCGCCGACTTGCCGGCGGAAGATGGCCGCGCGCAGGCCCCCTTCGGCCGTCATGATCGGCTTGGCGGGATCGACCGAGCGAGGCAGCTCGACGAATTTCCATGTGTCGCCGATCCGGATCAACTCAGGGACTTGAAGGAATGAGACCTTCTCCGGGCTCGCCTGCGCTCCCGCGGTGCCGGCGAAGACGACGGCGTTCTCGTAGAGCGTGATGTCCCGGGGGATGCCGGAGTCGGCGTCGGCCGGGATCAGGTGCGGCATCATGCCGTCGAG
>JAYUFP010000554.1:0-1537 GCA_043738665.1 Isosphaeraceae bacterium | reverse complement strand
GGTTGCCGCGAGCAGAATCGAGTCGGCACCCGCTCCCGCGGCGATGACCATGAGGTCTCTGAGAAATTCGAGTATGCCGTTAAGGAGGTCGGTCGGCTGCACGCCGGAGCCGGCCGCCTGATCGACCTGACGAAGCGCGGCGGCCGAGTCGTGGTCGGCGAGAGCCTCAATGAGGTCGAGCAGCCGCTCGTCGCTCGCGGTCCCAAGGCGTTTGTGGACGAGTTCGACCGTCAGCGTCTCTCCGCCGGCCGAGAGGAGCTGTTCGAGCAGCGACTGGGCGTCACGCATCGAGCCCGAGGCGCGTCGCGCCACGGCGCGGAGGGCGTCGGGCTCGGCGCGCACATGCTCCTTGACACAGATGGCGGAGAGCGTCTCGACCACCTGTTCGGGCGCGATCCCCGCGAAATCGTAGCGCTGGCAGCGGGAAAGGACGGTGATCGGGATCTTGTTCGGCTCGGTCGTCGCGAAGAAGAACTTGACGTGGCTTGGCGGTTCTTCGAGCGTCTTCAACAGCGCGTTGAAGGCACCCGTGGAAAGCATATGCACTTCGTCGATGTAATAGATCTTGTAACGACAGCGGCTCGGCCGCAGGCCGGCGTTTTGCCGAAGCTCGCGGACCGCCTCGACGCCGTTGTTGCTGGCCCCGTCGATCTCGATGACGTCGATGTCCTGCCCGAGCGAGATCGCCTGGCAGATATCGCAGACGTTGCAAGGGGTTTCGGTCGGACCTCGCACACAATTCAGGCACTTCGCGAAGATCCGGGCGATCGACGTCTTGCCGACCCCGCGGGTTCCCGAGAATAAATAGGCGTGGGTGACCCGGTTGAGTTTGATGGCGTTGCGGAGGGATTGGATGACGTGGTCTTGCCCGACGACGTCCTCAAAGGTTTGAGGACGATAGCGGCGGGCGATGACCGTGTACCCCGCGCCCGAGGCTTCGTTCGGTTCGGGCTCAGGTGCGGAGACCGTCGGGGGCATCGGCGCACTCTTCCCTGACACGATTTTTTCGCGCGCACTTGGCACCGCGTAAACCGCTTCATTTGTCGTGAAGGAAACCAGCAGGGGGCGGGGAGAGCCGGGGAGGTTCTCCCGGGCACATGAAGGCGATGCTTATGGCTGCTGCGTTCCCGCCCTGACCAGGTTCGCAAGCCCCCATTGCCCGGGTCCCCCCCGGCTCACCCCGGCCCCCGCGTCGCGGGCAGGCTGATGAAGAAATCATTGTCGGGAAACCGCGGGTGGCATGCAAGGCCAACCTGAAAGACGAAGAAAATGGCGTGTTTTTGCAGGAGACGGGTGTCGCCGGTCCGCAAATGGCTAAATCGTGCGTTTGGTCGTTTCAGAGGTCGTATAGAATATTAAACATGTTAATAAAAAGTGATAAATAAGAGTCATTCCGATCAAAAAATAGTGTTAACGACGCAAATTTCCATTTCGCACATCGGACGATCGTCGCCGCGATCAAGCCCGACGAGCAAGGTCAAGGCCGGCCTTTTCCCGCCGAGAGTCGACTCAATCCCGAGCGACCTGGTTCTCTCCG
>JAYUFP010000553.1:0-5014 GCA_043738665.1 Isosphaeraceae bacterium | reverse complement strand
ACCAAGAGTCGAACTACCTCCTGTTCTACGATGGTGGCTATGTCTTGCCAACTATATGCCTCGTCTCACTTTGTAAAAACCCCTCCCTCTGAGCGGCTCTGCGGGGAGAGGGAGGGGTGAGGGGCCATGATCGATGTCGGTGAAAAGGTTCGCCTCATGATATTGTTTGTCCGGGGCTTGAAATTCAGAGGTTTGACAGCGGATCAGTCCACCGAAAAGGCAATTTCGTCGGGCGAGCCGGGTCGCCGCAAACCCCTCACCCCTCCCTCTCCCCGCAAAGTCGGGGAGCGGGCGATCGTCGGATGGTTTCGCGTCGGCGTATGAGATCTCCCGCGTCGATCTCCCTTGGGCTTATATCGCCGATGTCTTTCAAGGGAAGCGAAAAACGGCGTAGCGAAATTTGAGGTCAGGATCGTGTCGAAGCCAGACCGGGGGCCGGAATGATCCGAGTCGAGCAACTGACCAGGCGTTATGGCGCATTCCGCGCCGTCGACCGGATCTCGTTCGAGGTGGGGGCCGGGGAAATTGTCGGCTTGCTCGGACCAAACGGGGCGGGCAAGACCACCACGATGCGGATGCTGACGACCTATCTGCCCCCGACGAGCGGCCGCGCCTCGTTATCCAACCACGACGTCCTCGATGCCCCGCTCGAAGTCCGCCGGCACGTCGGCTACTTGCCCGAGAATGTGCCGCTTTATCCCGAAATGCGGGTCCGCGAATATCTGAACTTCCGCGCGAAACTTAAGGACGTCCCGCGAAATAAAAGACGCGCCGCGGTCGACCACGTCATCGAACGCTGCCAGCTTGATGACGTCGAGACGCGAATCCTCGGCCACCTCTCCAAGGGCTACCGCCAGCGCGTCGGGCTGGCCGAGGCGATGGTTCACGACCCCGACATCCTGATCCTCGACGAGCCGACCGGCGGCCTCGACCCGATCCAGGTCCGCGAGGTCCGCGCCTTGATTCGCGAGCTCGGCGAACGCCACACGATCCTGCTCTCGACCCACATCATGTCCGAGGTCGAAGCCGTCTGCGGGCGCGTCATCATCATCGCCAAAGGCCGGATCGCCGAGGACGCCAAGCTCGACGACCTCCGCTTCGGAAACACGATCGCCATCGAGGCCCGCGGCCCTGCGGAAGCGATGCTCGCCTCGCTCCGCTCCATGCACGGCGTCGAGAAGGTCACCTCCGTGAAGCGGGAGGGGGAATACAGCAGCTTCGAGGTCGTCACCAAGGACGGCATCGACCTGAGAGAAGCCCTGGGGGTCCGCCTGACCCACAACGGCTGGCCGCTCCGGCTCCTCGACCAGCGGCGGGTCACGCTCGAAGACCGGTTCATCCAGGCCGTGACCCGCGAATCCCTTAACGACGACCAACGCGAGGCCGGCTGACCATGCGACACGTCGCCACGCTCACCCGCCGCGAACTGGCCGCCTACTTCCTCGGCCCCATGGCGTTCCTGATCCTCCTGGCCTTTCAGGTCATCGCCGCGCTCAATTTCTGGACGCTTGTCGAAGCACTCAGCCGGCCGCAGCAGGCGCTCTCGAATCGGTTCGAGCCGATGAACATGTATATTTCCTCCAGCACACCCTTCTGGATCGCCGTGCTGGTCGCGATCCCGACTCTGACCATGCGGCTCATCGCCGAAGAACGCCGCTCGGGCACGATCGAGACGTTGCTGACTCTCCCGGTCACCGAGACGGAAGTCGTCCTCTCGAAGTGGCTGGCCGGCGTGATCATGTTCCTTGTCCTGCTCTTGCCGTTCTTCATTTATCTGCCGTTTTTGTACGTTCAAGGACGGTTCCGGTTCGACCTCGGCCCGTTCGCCGCGTTGCTGATCGGGCTCACGTCGATCGGCATGATGTTCGTCTCGATCGGCCTGTTTTTCAGTTCCATGACGCGGAACCAGATCATCGCGGCGATCTGGACGTTCGTGGTTTTGTTCCTGATCATCGTCCTCACGCTCCTGGTTTACGGGTTCGCCGCCGAGAGGCAAGCCTCGTGGGCCGAGGCCGCGCGGTTCACGGCTGTTTTGTATCAGGTCCAGTCATTCGGAGCCGGAAAGCTTGACCTGCGGTATGTGACGCTCCACCTCTCGGTCACGGCGTTCATGCTTTATCTGACGGTGAAGGTTGTGGAATCGCGACGGGTGAGTTGAAGACGATCACAGATCGACAGATCGTCATTACCCGTTCTCACGGGGGACCGTGGGAACGAGTCGGGTTCTGAACGTTGTACGGACCGACGATGACCCGCGTCATCCTTCCAGAGGAGACGAGACGCACGATGGGACAGGCGTTCCTTCAATTCCTTTCGATGACCGAGGTGTGGATCGGCGGGCTCGGCCTGGCCGCTTTCCTCGCGCTTTTCTGGGTTCTACGCGGCGCCCCGATCGGGCAGGCCGTCTCGACCGAGGAGCATGAGGACGCGCCGCTCGGAGGTTACCGCGACCGCGTCGTCGCGGCGGTCGCCATCGGCATGGTCTTGATCCTGATCGGCGGATACGTCGCGGTCACGCGAGGGATCGCCTGGTCATTGCCGCCATTCGCGCTCGGCTTCGGAACCGTGTTCGCCCTTGTCCTGATCAATCAGCGCTACCGGCACGGGAGCCCGACCCTCCGCCGGACCGTCGGGATCGCGACCACGGCGCTGAATGGCTCGCTTCTGGCGGGGGTTCTCGTCGTGCTCAATGTCGTGGCGTTCCGCTACGGCGGGCAGGCGATCGACCTCACGAGCGAAGGGGCCTACACGATCTCGTCACAGACGAAAGCGCAGCTCAACACGTTGACTCGCCCGGTCACGTTCACGAGCTTTTTTGGCCGCAGCCCGGTCGCGACCCAACAGTATGACCGCGTCCAGCAACTCCTCGAGCTCTACAAGGCCGCGAACCCCGCCAAGGTCAAGCTCGACCACATCGATCCGTTCCGCGACCTTGGCCGCTACGACGAGCTTGTCAAGCGCGTACCCGACATCGACATCACACAGGGCGGCGGCGTCCTGATCGAGTACGGCGAGTCCTCCAGCCCCGACCGCGTCGTGGTACGCAACGTCGACCTGTTCGAAGCCCCGAACGCCGCGAGGTTCGACCCGAACGCCGAGAAATTCGAGACCGCGTTCAAGGGGGAAGACTCCATAACAACCGCGTTGATTCGGCTCCGCGAGGCCAAGAAGCCGAAGGCGGTGTTCCTGACGGGGCACGGCGAGCCTTCGCTCGACGACTCCAATTCGAACACCGGGCTGGGAAAGTGGCGGGGACGCTTGCTGGCCACGGGGTTCGACGTCTCGTCGATCAACCTGCTCATCTCTCAGCAGATCCCGGAAGACGCGGCGGTCGTGATCGTCTCCGGCCCGAAAACGCCGTTCAAACCGGACGAGATCGCCGTCCTCAAGGCTTATGCCGACCGCAAAGGGCCGCTCTTGATGCTCCTGGGCGACGTCGAGTCGACGGGCGTGGAGACGTTTCTGCAACCCTTCGGCATCGAGACGGGGAAGGGGTTCGTGGTCGAGCCGCGTCTCAACTACCGCAACCCCTCCGTCGTCGTCGTGCCGATCGTGGCGCAGACTCACCCGATCCTCGAATCGCTGAACGGGCAGGGGGTGGTTCTCCCTCGTCCGACCCCCATGAAGCTGGCGGGTCAGCCCGGCTCGGCACCTAGTGCCCCGGCGACCGACTTTCAGCTCACGCCGCTCTTGAAGTCGAGCGTGCAATCGTGGGACGAGCCGGACTTGGCCGAGCGACGGCTGGAGAAGGACAAGCAGGACGACGCGGGGCCGTTCACCCTGGGGGTCGCCGTCAGTGACCGCCCGACCCCGAACGACTCGAAGCCGGGGGCCGCTCGGATGGTGGTGTTCTCGTGTCGTTATGTCGGGGAGAACGGGATGATCGTTCTTGACCCGTCAAATCTCGACGTGTTGATGAATTCCGTGAACTGGCTCCGCGGGCGTTCGAGCGAGAACGGCATTCCGCCGCACAAGCACGTCTCGTTGACCCTGAACGCGGACCCGGTGTTGCGGGCACGGTTGATCCTGGTTCCGACGGTGATGGCCCTGTTGCTGATCGTGACACTGGGCGTGACCACTTATCTCGCCCGTCGCGATTGAACTTCCGAACGAATGAGCGTCGCAACGCGATGAGATACCGAACGACTGCCCTTTTGCTCGTCCTCTTCTTCGCCGGCCTCGGGGCGCTTTGGTACGCCGACCAGGCGCGGGTTCCCAGCCGTCTGGAACGCCAGATCATGGCGAACCGGCTCCTGCCGGAACTGATCGACGTCCCCCCCGCCGAGATCCTCCGGATGGAGATCGAACGGGGAAAAGGTACGGCACCGATCGTCGTGGCACGCGGTGAAGCCGGGCGCTGGCAGATGATCAAGCCCGTCAACACGGCGGCCGATTCCGAGACGGCTGAGACGTTGTTGCGGAACCTCAAAGACCTCGGCAAGTCAGTCGACGCGGGCACAATCGACGACGATCCCTCCAAGTACGGACTCGCGACCCCGAAAGCGACCGTGAAGATCTTCGTCAAGGATCGGACCGAGCCGGTCGTGCTTGAGGTCGGCGCGGCCTTTCGCGAACGCCTTTACGTTCGCCCTGGAGCCGATTCGGGGGTTGAAGTCGTCGATTCGCGGCTCCTGGGCGCGGCTTTTCGCGAGCCCGTGGCCTGGCGCGACACGGCGCTTTTCAAGATCCCGTCGTTCCGGGTCGAGAGCGTGATCGTCGATGAGGCCGAGCCCAAGCTGCGAATCAAGGTCAAGCGTGACGAGCGGCACTGGCGGCTGATCGAGCCGTTCGAGACCCTCGCCGAGGACGACAAGGTCGAGGGCCTGGTCGCCGAAGCCTCGGCGCTTCGGGTCATCGACGCGAAACAGGATTTCATTGAGGACGACGTCAAGGATCTCGCGAAATACGGCCTCGACGCCCCGTACTGGAAGGTCACGCTCGAACCGTTCGCCAACATCGGCAAGCCGCAGTCGGTCCTCTTCGGGAACCCCGTCCCAGGCAAGCCCGACCACCG
>JAYUFP010000552.1:0-5018 GCA_043738665.1 Isosphaeraceae bacterium | reverse complement strand
TCGACGTGAGCGACGGCAATCTGCTGCTGTTCCCGTTCGTCCCGCCGCTCTACATCCCGACCAACGAGCCCGCGAGGGCGCTTGAAAACGACTTCTGATCGTCGCTATCAGGGGTTACTGATGGGTTTTCGGGCCTTCTCAAGGGGGTCGAGGTGGACGGTGCGCCTGGAGCGTTTGAAAGCGGGAGCGAGCTCCGGCACCCCAAAGAGTTGAAGGTCGGGAGACCTTCGCCCGGCGCGATCGTTCCGCTTCCCCCGCGTTCATCCGCCGGAATCCGTTGGCGGACCCCACGGAGGAGTACAAACGCTTCCGGGTTCAAGACCCGGCTTGATGGTCCTCCTTAAGGTCGCCGAGGGTCCAGGGCCGGCCGAAGTGTTCTTCATAACAGACTTCGTTCAGTCCGAGCCGGCCCGGGAACGGTTTCGTCCCTTGGGCGTACCCGAGGGCGACCAAGCAGCAGACGCTGTGATCGTCCGGGACTCCGAACGCCTCTTTGACTTTCTGCGCGTCGAACCCCTCCATGGGCGCGGAGGCGACGCCGAGGGATTCCGCGGCGAGCATCATCGTCGCGACGGCGAGCATCGTCGAGCGCGTTGCCCAGAGTGGCCGATCGGTGACGCGTTCCATCGTCGTCCGGGCACGGGCGCGGGTCTCCGCCGCGATCTCGGGAGTGACCGCGCCGAGGGTTTCCATGGCGGCGACGATCGCGTCCAGGTGCGACCGTTCGGGGTGGTGATAACCGAGCACGATGACCACAACCGGCGCTTCGCCGACTTTGGGCTGATTGTACGCGCAGGACTTGAGCTTCTTCCGGTTCGATTCGGTGCGGACCGCCAGGAACCGCCAGGGCTGGAGGTTGTAGCCCGAAGGCGCTTGGGTCGCCAGATGAAGGATTTGCTTCAGCAGGGCGTCGGGCACAGGCTTCGCCGTGTCAAAATGGCGGGTCGCCCTTCGTGCGAGGGCGGCTTCCGCAACGGTCAACTCCGCAGTTCCGTTGGGCTCCATCGTCTCTTTGGCTCCAGGTTTGGGGCGTTGAGCGTCCGTCAGGGACATGCACCGAGGAATCGAACGCGATCATAACCGCAAGCTCGATCGAAGCGATCGAAACGAGTGTGGACTGGTTTCGTGACACGAGTTCGCACATTAAAAAGACCCCGTCAAATCTTAAAAATTTCAGTGGACTTACACATCGAGGCGTCATTAGGTTGACACCGCCCACTTCGGTACTCAACTGTGTGCAAAGTCAGATAAACTTTGAGGGCGTTGAATCGGTCCGGGGACTCGCTCTCACTTCGTTCCAATGGGAGCCGGGCCGGAATTCTCCGGTCCTCAGGCCTCGGCGGTGGGTCGGGGTTTCCCTCGGACCCAGACTTTTATGGAGGAGTTCCATGCGTTCGAAGCTCCGTCTCCTTCTCGCGTGCGTGTCGGCGACCGCCTGGTCGACTTCCGCGTTTGCCGACGTCCTGTTGTTCGACTCGGGCGGCCCCGACGGCAAGATGGCCTCGACGTCTCGACCGGGAGCGGGCGGGAAGATCGAAACCGAATCGGCCGACGATTTCATCGCGAACACCGCGTACACGATCAACAGCGCGACGTTCACCGGCCTGATCACGGGAGCGACGCCGACCGTGGGACAGGTTGTCGTCGAGATCTATCGGGTCTTCCCCAAGGACTCCACATTTCCGCCTTCGGGAAACGTCCCGACCCGGGCGAATTCCCCCTCCGACATCGCGTTTGACTCGCGAGACGCGACGGCGGGAAGCCTCTCCTTCACGAGAACGACACTCAACGCGAACTTCACGGCGTCGAATTCGGTTCTCAACGGCATCAACAAGATCCCCAACCAGACCACCGGCGGCGAGGGGGCGGTGACGGGGACTGAAGTTCAGTTCAATGTCAAGTTCACCACACCCTTCGCCTTGCCCGCGGACCACTATTTTTTCATCCCCCAGGTGCAGGTCACCGGCGGCGAGTTTTACTGGCTCTCCGCACCCAAGCCGATCCCGGGTCAGTTCGGATTCGCCCCCGACTTCCAGAGTTGGGTCCGAAACGCGAATCTCGACCCCGACTGGCTCAGAATCGGCACGGATATCGTGGGCGGGGCCACCCCTCCGACGTTTAACGCCTCCTTCTCATTGACGGGCCTGGCCGCCATTCCTGAGCCGACGCCTCTACTCCTTTCCGGGGTCGGCGGGATCGCGATGCTCCTCGTCGCCCGGATTCGCGGGCGGCTGCGGCGGGCTTGAGTCGTTGTGACACCGGCCGGAACGGTGATCGCCGTTCGACAATCGGCGACCGGGGCGAAACCTTCCGGTCGCCTCTAGCCGACCTTCACACGCTGCCGTAAGATCTCGTCTTTCCGTGGAGATCGATTCCGAGCGGCCAAACGCGGGGGAGACCGGCCGTCGGTCGCCGCGTCCGTCAGGGTCGTCACGGGACTCCGCGGTTTCCACTCTCCACTGGTTGTCGAGGAACTTTCCGATGAATTCAACGATTCGCAAGGCGATGTGGTCTCTGGCCGTGCTCGGCCTGGGCCTTCTGGGGGCGGAGTCGAAGGCCCAGTCAGCGTCCAAGGGCGAATGGGTCTCCCTCTTCGACGGCAAGGACATTTCCGGCTGGGAAATGCAAGAAATGCAGGGTAAGGGCACGAGCAAGTGGGAAGTGAAGGACGGCGCGATCGTCGGCTCAGGGAAGGCGTCGATGCTCTACAGCCCCAAGGGCGACTACAAGAACTTCAAGTTCCGCGCCGAGATCAAGATCAACGACCACGGTAACTCCGGGATGTATGTCCACGTTCCCGCGAAGAAGCCGAGCTTCACCGACGGCTACGAGATCCAGATCAACAGCACCCACAAAGACCCGATCAAGACCGGCTCGGTCTACACGATGGTCCACGTCTACAAGCAGCTCGTTCCTCCGGACGAATGGTTCACGCAGGAAGTCGAGTTCGTGGTCAAGGACTGGAGAGGGAAAAAGGTTCCGCACATCAAGGTGTCGGTAAACGGCCAGGTGCTTTATGAGTACATCGACCACTCCAACGCCTTCCCGAACCCCGGTTACTTCGCATTCCAGCAGCACGACCCCGGCAGCGTCGTCCAGATCCGCAAGGTCGAGGTGATGGAACTGCCGGAGTCGAAGTGAACAGCCTGGACGGAGAATTCCGCGTCGGCATTCGGAAAAACCGTTCGACCATGAACCTTTCGTGAAGTTATGATGCTCGGCACGGCTTCCGAACGGGGCACCGACGGGAGCCGTTTCCGCGCCAGGGACCACGACGCCTCCAGAATCCCGACATCTCAACGAGGAGAGGTCTCGACACGATGGCCAATCTTTGGGTCCGCAAATCAATCGCATCGCTGAAGGCCGAGGCGGCCCAGAGCGACGAACACGGCGGCTTGAAACGCACACTCACCGCCACGAACCTGGTGATGCTCGGCATCGGAGCGATCATCGGGGCCGGATTCTTCGTCCTCACCGGCCACGCCGCGGCGGAGAACGCGGGGCCTGCAATTGCGTTGTCGTTCGTTATCGGCGGCATCGCCTGTGCGTTCGCCGGGCTTTGCTATGCCGAGATGGCCTCCACAGTCCCGATCGCCGGGTCTGCATACACTTATGCCTATGCGACAATGGGTGAGTTCATCGCCTGGCTGATCGGCTGGGATCTGATTCTTGAGTACATGGTCGGGGCGACCACGGTGGCCGTAGGCTGGTCGGGCTACGTCACGAGCGTCCTGCGGGACATCGGCATCCACATCCCGGCGCGGCTCACCCAGTCGCCGGGCACCCTGATGGTCAACGTGCCCGACAACATCGCCGGCCAGTATTACATGCGGCACGGGTGGCAGGCGCTCGGGGCGATCAAGGCCGTCCTCGAGAAGAACCACATCGACTACTCCGGCTTCGAGACGGTGACCGCGCTGATCAACGTGCCCGCGATGTTCATCGTCGCCGTCGTCACGGCCCTGCTCGTGGTCGGGATTCAGGAGTCGGCTCGGGTCAACAACGTGATCGTGATCATCAAGGTTTCGATCGTCGTTCTGTTCATCCTGATCGGCGTGTTCCATGTGAAGATCGACAACTGGGGCGGAAAGTTCATCCCCGACCGCGACCCCGGTGACTTCTTCAAATACGGCTGGGGCGGCATCTTCCGAGGGGCCGGGCTCGTCTTCTTCGCCTACATCGGGTTCGACGCGGTCTCGACCACTGCCCAAGAGGCCAAGAACCCCCAGCGCGACATGCCGATCGGGATCATCGGCTCGCTCGTGGTCTGCACGATCCTGTACGTGCTGGGCGCGCTCGTGATGACCGGCGTGGTCAACTACAAGCAACTCGACGTACCCGACCCCGTCGCCGTGGCCATCGACGCCATGAACATGAAGTGGCTTTCCGGCCTGGTAAAATTCGGCGCGATCGCCGGGCTCAGTTCGGTGATCCTGGTCATGCTGCTGAGTCAGCCGCGGATCTTCTTCGCGATGGCCAAGGACGGACTCTTCCCCAAGTCCGCCGCCAAGATCCACCCGAGATTCCGCACACCCTGGATCACCACCATCATCACCGGGATCATCGTGATGATCGGAGCAGGGACAATCCCCATCAGCATCGCCGGTGAACTCACCTCGATCGGAACCTTGTTCGCCTTCGCGGTCGTCTCCGCGGGTGTCCTCTATCTCCGGATCACTCAGCCCGAAGTTGAACGCCCCTTCCGGGCGCCGTTCGTCTATTTCACCGCACCCATGGGTGTGCTGTCATCAGTCCTGCTGATGGCCACGCTGCCCGTGGATACGTGGATTCGATTGATCGTCTGGATGATGATCGGCCTCGTGATCTACTTCGCGTACGGCATCCACCACAGTGTTCTCAACAACCCGGACAAGCAAGTTGTGAAGTTCTCTCCGGATCCGGAAGTTTGAGCCGGGAACTCAGAGTCTGTCCCGGAAGTTTCCCGGAGAAAAACGATGGCGGATGACCAATGGCCGATGACCGATGCGAGAAAACCGGCGGGAAAACGCCGCATTCGC
>JAYUFP010000551.1:0-5022 GCA_043738665.1 Isosphaeraceae bacterium | reverse complement strand
TGCCCTTGTTGGTACGTCGGCCGCTTCTCGGAGGTCGAGGCGAAGAGCCAGTACGAGAGCCGCTCGGTGACGTCGTGGGTCACCTTCTGCCCTTCCAGGCCACTCATGTGGCAGGTCGAGCAGGTGGGCACGGGCATGTCCTTGGTGGTCAGCTCTTTCGGCCTGGCGGCGAGGTTCATGTGCCCCTTCTGGGCGTTGAAGATCACGCCGTGCTTCGATTCGTGGTAGATCTCGATCTGCGAATGGTCGGGGCCCATGTGACACTGGCCGCAGGTCTCCGGGGTGCGTGCCAGCTCGACCGAGGCGGCGTGTCTGGCATGGCAGGAGGTGCAAGTGCCGATCGAGCCGTCTTTATTCGGCTTGCCGACGTCGTGGCATTTCTGACACCCCTTGCTCACCGCCACCGGCCCTTCCATGACCGTGATGGGGATCGCCTTGCGGTCGACGGCCCCCTTGTGATACTGCTCGGAGAAGTCGATCTGCTCCTTGGTGAAGTCCGCCGTGCCCGCGACCGACGCCCACGCCGGCGCCGCGTGCCGGCTCCGGAGAAACTGTTGGTATTCGGTCGAGTGGCACTGCTTGCAGTTGGCGGCGGTGACGTTCTTGGCGATCATGAACCCGCGGTGGTCGAGGGTCTCCTGGCCGTCAACGTTCCGGTGGCACTCCAGGCAGTTGACCCCCGCGGTGCTGTGGCGGCTCATCTCGAACTCATGGACGACCGCCGAGGTCTCGCGACGATGGCACTCGGCGCACTTGCCCGTGGCGCGTACCAAGGCCGCGGTCGGCTGGGTGACGTCGGAACGGGGCCGCCTCGCGTTGACCATGAACGCCGCCACGATCAGCGCGGTGCCGAGAAACACGGTGATGAAAACGCCACGAAACGACACGCCGACCTCCGCCCGAATCGGGGAGTTTTTGCCTGACTGTCGATTTGTCGATTCGCACGACCCGGGGGGCAATCTACCGACAGGCGACTCCCGCCGTCAACCGTCCATGTGCAACTCGTGCAACAGCCGATGAACGAACGGGGCCAGGACGACCGAGGCGACCCCGATGAAGAAGAGGCCCGAGAACAGGGCGTAGAACGACGCGAAGAATTTCCCCTCCCGCGTCGTCAAAGGGTCGACCGGCCCCATCCCGCCGAGGATCATCGACGCATTCACGAGCGAGTCGAGCCAGCCCAGCCGCCCGAGGAAATGATACCCGAGAACCCCCAAGCCCAGAGCGACCGCCGCGGCGGCCGAAGCCAGCGCGAAGTGCAGCGCGACGCGCCTGGCGAACATTCGAGAACTCAGCAATTCTCTTCGCTTGTGTTCGAACATTGATGATGTCCGCGATTGATGGCGATTAAGATTGGCAAGGGACACGTCGGATCGGAGTATGCTCGTGAGGACAATAGAGCCGAAGCACCGCGATGCGTTAAGCTTTCAGTCGTTCCAACCGACTCCGAAAATGCGGACACTCCCTGCGAATCACCTCAAGACCGATCTCGATTGCGGCAAGCGCGCCAGAGAGTGGTTTTCGGTAACCGGGGACCAACTTTTCGACTCTCTTGGAAGGTGCGGTCAAAGGTGAGTCGTTAATCTCTTCCGGCGTGTCAAATTCATCCCGGATCGCCTGAAACTTCGGTATGAGATCGGAGCGACCGAACCCTCGCAATCACTGAACGGCAACCCTTCGAACTCATGCATCATGACGTAAGGAATGAACCTCTCGCGATTGAAGTCGGCCCCAAGTTCATCACAAATATCTTGGCTCAAGGCGTTTTCCACGGTACTTGCCTTATCCGCGAACGGAAGTGTTCCCGCGACGTCTCGCCACGGCCAACCCTTGGGCGCGGCCAGTGGCAGCGCGTAGTACCTGTTTCGTTCCGCGGCGATTCTCTTCATCGTTCGAATCCTCTCGCCCGTCACGTCAGCCTGGGCCTTCCGCCTTCGTTCGCGCGTCACCCGAAAGGATGATTCCGCGGCGAAACCGTGGAAATCATCCTTTCAGGGGATGAGCCCCGCCTCCTTCGCGAACTGGACGGCCTGCGTCCGGCGCCGCGCCGAGGGCTTGTCGAAGAGCCGGGCGGCATGGGTCTTTGCGACGCCTAACGACAAAGCTCAACGGACCCGCACCGCCGATTAAAGCCATGATAGCAGAAGAAGCGCCGCGGCGGTGCGGGGTCCACTCTAGTGGCGAGCTTCCAACAACTTATTAAGCGACTCTCATTATAGCTGGAATGGCTCAAGAACATTGGGAAGTTTTGATTTCCGGGGCGACCTAATGGCCCGGCCGGGCGGGCTCTGGTATCGTCTTGAGGACTTTCCGAACATCCCCCCAATGGCGAGCGACGTCCATGACGCCGGCGATCCAGACGCAGCAGTTGTCCCGGTATTTCAACGACTTCCGCGCCGTCAGCGGGATCGACCTGATGGTCGAGCGGGGGACGTTTTACGGGTTCCTGGGGCCTAACGGCGCGGGGAAGTCGACCACGATCAAGATGCTGACCGGCTTGCTCGCCCCTTCCGGCGGGCAGATCAGCGTACTGGGGCGGAACATGCTCGACCCCTCGCAGGCTTTGGAAGCCAAGCGTCGGATGGGGGTCATTCCCGAAGACCTCGCCCTCTTTGATAACCTCACGGCGCGTGAATATCTCACGTTCGTCGGACGTATTCATTTGATGTCCCGAGAGACCATCCGGAGCCGGAGCGAGGAATTGCTCTCCGTCCTCGACCTTCAGAACGAGGAAAAGAAGCTCACGCTCGAATACTCGCACGGGATGAAGAAGAAGCTGGCGATGGCCGCGGCGCTCTTGCCCAACCCGGATCTGCTGTTCCTCGACGAACCGTTCGAAGGGGTCGACGCGGTGACCTCGCGCGTGATCCGCGATTTGCTCGCGGGGTTCGTCGCGCGGGGGTCGACGGTCTTCCTTACGTCGCACGTCCTGGAGATCGTCGAGCGGCTCTGCACGCACGTCGGCATTATCGTGAAGGGGGAGTTGGTCGAGCAGGCGTCGCTCGACACGATCCGCCAGGGGATGTCGCTGGAAGAGTGCTTCCTGCAAAAGGCCGGGGCGGGGCAGGATTCGACGCGGAAGCTCAACTGGCTGGAGGAGGCCTCGTCATGAACTGGGAACACTTCAAAGCCTTCGTCTGGCTCCGCCGGCGGTTGCTGCGAAACCAGTGGCGACGCGCGGGGAAGTTCAACGCGGTCGTGATGGGGATCATCGCCGTCGCCTCGATCGTCACGGTGATCCCGCTGTTCCTCGGCGGCTTCGCCCTCGCCGCGCACCTGATTCCCAGGGCCAAGCCGCTCCACCTGTTGCTCGTCTGGGACGGCATCCTCTTCTTCTTCCTGCTCTTCTGGGGGGTCGGCCTGATCACCGAGCTGCAGCGCAACGACCCGCTCTCGCTCTCGAAGTTCATGCACCTGCCGGTCTCGCCCAACGGGGCGTTCATCATCAACTATCTCAGCTCGTTGATGCGTCTGAGCCTGATGTTCTTCGGCCCGATCATGCTCGCGTTCGCCCTGGCATTGGTTTATGTCCAGGGGCCGTCGCAACTGATCACACTGGCGTTATTGGCCGCGTTCCTGTTGATGGTCACGGGGTTGACGTACCAGTTTCAGGGTTGGCTCGCCGCGTTGATGAGCAACCCCCGCCGCCGCAGGACGATTATCGTGGGGATGACGATGGCGTTCGTCCTGGTCTTTCAACTACCGAACTTGTTGAACGTCTACGCCCCCTGGAATTCGAAGCCCAAGGTGAACCGGGCGGCGGCGATCGTCGAACGCACGTCGAAGTTCGAGGAAGAGTCGATGAAGCTGCAACGGCAGTTGGCCGCCAAGGAGATCGACTCCCGGGAATTCATCCGCCGAACGACCGAACTCATGAACCGGGAGAAAGAACTCGCCGAACAAGAAAAGCTCGCCATCCAGCAAAAGGACAGGGACGAGGACGAAGCCCTGGGCGCGATTGTTAAGCTGGCGAACGCGGTGGTGCCCGTCGGCTGGCTGCCGCTAGGTGTGATGACCGCCGCGGAGGGCCGGTTCCTGCCGGGGATTCTGGGCTTGCTGGGGATGACCTCGATCGGAACGTTCAGCCTCTGGCGGGCGTACCGTACTTCGGTGGGCCAGTTTCAAGGGCAGTCGTCGAACCGGCCGGCACAGGCGGCGGTCGAGACACCCGTCGAGGCCGTGACGGCGAAGCCCGCGGTCGCGGGAAAGCGGGGGACGCTCCTCCTTGAAGCGAAAATCCCGTGGCTCTCGGAGCCGGTCTCGGGAATCGCGCTGGGGGGCCTACGTTCGCTCTTGCGGGCTCCCGAGGCGAAGATGACGTTGTTGTCACCGATCATCATGTGCGGCGTTTTCGGCACGATGATGGTCAAGAACGGCCGAAATTTCCCGGAGACCTTCCGCCTCCCGGGCGCGATCGGCGGCATCGCGCTCCTGCTGATGGGCCTTCTCCAATTAACGGCGAACCAATTCGGCTTCGACCGCGACGGCTTCCGCGTGTTCGTGCTCTGCGCGGCGTCGCGTCGAGACATTCTTCTGGGGAAAAACCTTTCCTTCGCCCCGCTGGCGTTGGGGATGGGTGCGTTCCTGGTGATCTTCATCCAGATCCTCTGCCCGATGCGTCTGGACCACTTCCTCTCGACGTTCCCGCTGTTGATCTCGATGTTCCTGATGTTCTGCCTATTCACGAACCTGATGTCGATCTACACCCCCGTGTACATGGCCCCCGGCTCGTTAAAGCCGACGAACCCGAAAACGACCACGGTCCTGTTGCAGGTGGTGATGTTCCTGTTGATCTTCCCGATCACCCAGGCCCCGGCGTTTTTGCCGTTCGGAGCCGAGATGCTGTCAAAGCTCCTGGGGTGGACGGACCAGACCCCGGTCTGCCTGCTCCTGTCGATCCTCGAATGCGTCGTGGTCGTCTTCCTGTATCGACTCATCCTGAAATGGCAAGGCGGAGAGTTGCAGTTCCGCGAGCAGAAGATTCTGGAGACGGTGACGAACCGGGCGGTGTGAGGTTGAATG
>JAYUFP010000550.1:0-14654 GCA_043738665.1 Isosphaeraceae bacterium | reverse complement strand
GACCTCGGCGAACTCCGTGTCGCACATCCCCAGCGCGATCGGCTTCCAGCGGAACTCCGGGGCACCTTCCGCCTCGCCCGGCAACGCGACGAAGGTCTGCCCTTCGACCCATCGGACCGATTCGAGCGGGATGCGGGGCACCTTTCGATGGGTGCCGACCAGGAACTTCACCTCGCCGCTGAGCCCGGTCCGCAACTCGTCGAAACTTCCCGCCTCAATGCGGACCGTGGCGTAATACGCGCGGACCTCCGAGATCGGCCCGTTGGCGGGCGCGGGGATCGGCGTGATCTCGCTGACCTTACCCGTGAGGGGGCGGTCGGGGTATGCGTCGAGGCGGATCTCGGCGGCCTGGCCGGTCTTGACCCGTGAGACCAGCGACTCGTTGATCCTGGCCTTCACTTGCATGTGCTTGGGGTCGAAAATCCGGTAGATCGGCTGCAACGGGTAGACGGTGAGCCCCTCGCGGATCTGCATCTCGACCGTCCCCCAAGGGTTGGTCCGGTTCGCGTGTACGACGATCCCGTCGCGGGGCGCCTTCATCTTGCAGTTGGCGATCATCGCCACGATCCGCTTGAGCCTCTCGCCCTCCAATTGATAGGTGGATTCGAGAGAATACATGTCGGCACGAATTGACTCGATCTTCGCCAGGCGCGACTTGACGATCCGCCGGCCCGTGTACTTCTTCAGCCTCCAGAGCATGTTCTCGGCGTCGCGGAGCTTGATCTCGGCCTCTTCAACCCACAGTTCATCGGCCTTGACCTGCGCCTGAGTGCGGAATTCCTTCGCCGCCAGATCCCTCGACCATTCGAGGTTCCGGCGCGCTCGTTCCTGCTCGGTCTTGCATGTGAGGATCCGTTGGCGGACGAGTTCCAGGTCCCGGGGGTAGATCCCTTCCCGGTATTCGCGGAGGGAGATCTCGTTGAGCGAGAGGATGCTCTTGGCCTGCTCGACCCACGACTTCGTCTGCAGGCAGCGCGCCTGTTGCGTGTAGAGTTCGTCCTTGAAGGCCGAGGAATCCAGCTCGCAGACCACGTCGCCGGCCTTGACCCGCGTCCCCTCGTCGAGGATCGAGATGATCTTCGGCGGCTGCGGCGCGGGGCCGCTCCTTGGGGTGAGGGCGGGGACCGTTAGACGCAACGGAACGTGAGGATTAATATAATAGTCAAAGCTCTGGATTTCCGGTCCCTTGTTGCCGACCGCGGTCGGGACGGCCGCCGCGCTCGCGGACACCCCCTTGGCCGCGACAGTCCCCCCTGTCGTCGGTATCGCGACGCCGATCATTGCCCTGGCCTCGGACGCGGCCCGGCCGACCGCGTGGAACACCTGGATCTGACCGACGCTCGTCCCGCCACCCGCCGAGGACTTCGGGGCGGCGAGTCTGGCCGCCTGCCCCGGGTTCGCGATCACCGCCGCACTTCCCGACGGCAGCGCCAGGAACGACTCGACCTGGCAACGGATCACCGCGACGTCGGCACTTTCGAGCGTGCCGCTCTCGGTCACGACCAGGGCCACGTCCCCCTGATCGACCCGGACCGTCGCGAGCGCCTCGGGACGCAGTTGCGACGGACGCCGCGACGCGTTCAAGCCCCAACCGATCGCCGCGACGCCGGCGAGGGCCGCGAAGAACGTCCGCAAGCCTCGCCCACGACGCTTCAACGCATGGGCGCGAGCCGTCGGCGTACCAGGGTGAAAATCCATGGAATCACTCCCTCGCGACACGGCCCCGGATGAAACCGGGGTTCGATCCGACTCACAGGCCATGTATTCCTACTTACGAACCAGGGTGGGGTGTTCGTTCGATCCCGAAGAATCCTCGACCCCCGGAACGCAAACCCCGCGGCCGGACATCACTGTGTCGAAAAAAGAAAACGCGCACGACAATCAAACCGAAGGCGGGGACGGTCGTCGCCCGGCCGCAATCGCCGAGGCACCGTCGAATGGAGCAGGTGTCTTTCAACAGAAGTTTAACAAACTGCCAACTGTCTGTAAACTTCAGAAGGAGGATTGCATCGTCCAACGTTAACCCTTCTCCCCCCGGGAGAAGGTGCCGCGAAGCGGCGGATGAGGGGTCTTTTGAATGACGCCACGACCCGGATACCCTCATCCGGCCTACGGCCACCTTCTCCCGGAGGGAGAAGGACGGACTTTGCAATCCTCCTGCCGTGGCAAGGAGGATTGCATAGTCCAACGTTAACCCTTCTCCCCCTGGGAGAAGGTGCCGCGAAGCGGCGGATGAGGGGTCTTTTGATTGACGCCACCACCCGGGGAACCCTCATCCGGCCTACGGCCACCTTCTCCCGGAGGGAGAAGGACGGACTTTGCAATCCTCCTGTAAACTTCAGTACGACGCAGGCCCCTCATGACGGGTACGACGTGCCGGGCGGATTCGAGACCGGGAAGGGCCGCCGCGCCCGCGCTAAAGCCGCTCCACGTCCGTCAGGCTCGACAAGGAGAGCGTTTCCATGGCGGTTCCGGCGTTCACCTTGTAGCCGAGCTCTTCGAGTATGGCGGTGAATTTCTTTCGCGTCCCCTGCGCCACCGCCAGCCAGTGCGGGCCGGGGGTTCCCAACAGGAAGGGACGGAGGCGGCGGCTCGTGGCGATCGTCTGATATTGGGTGAGGTCGGAGACGTGGAGGAGGATCGCTTCGGTGAGTTCCAGGGTCGGGTTTTTGCCCGTCCAGGCGTCGATCGCGATTTCGATCAGGTCCGGAATGGGTGCTTCGAGGAGGTCGTACAACTCGCGACGAATCCACGTCGGCTTGAGACCCCAAGACGCCGCCTGTCGGATCGAGTCGCCGCTGATCTGCCAACCCTCGGGCGTTCGCACGGCGATCCGCCTCAACTGGGCCTGCTGGACGATATCGATGGGGCGCTCGGATCTGATCAATCCTTCCTCGTCCATCGTGAAGATGCGTCGCGCGTTTGACCTCGGGTCAGCCCGCAACGACTTGCCGCCGATGAGCTTGTCCGTCAACGCGCCACTGGTGATCGCGAACCTTTCTCCGCAGGAGGTTCCGGGATGTCTCTTCAAAAAGGTGTCGCGTTCGGCCGTGGTCGCGAACGCCACGAGGGTGACTCCCGATCGGAGCGTCAGACGCTCGCGTTTCACCGACCAGTCGGCGATCGCCTGGATCACGTTGGGCGGTGGCTCGCGCTCGCTGTGCTTTCTCAGAAAGTCGACGATGTCGGCCTGGCTCAGCCCGCTCTCTTGCGCCTGGTAGATGCTTACCTGCGTGAGTCGGAAGGTGTGTACCGGTCCCATCGACGAGGAATCGCTCTCGGCGAGCCTGCCGAGATACCCTGCCGAAAGCGCGTCGGCCTGTCCGAGGTAAGCGATCACGTCGAAATTCGGCTGGATCACCAGGAACTTCTGTTCCCTTTGTACCGAGGCCGGGACGACCTCAGGCGCGCCGAAGACCGCGCGACCGGTCTCGGTCAGCCGGAACCCGAGCGGGTCCGACTTACGCGGCCCCAACCGCCCGCGCTCGATCATGCCGAGTTCCACCAGAGTCACCATCAGGGCGTTGGCCATCCATGGCCCTTCTTTGCCGAACCAGAAGGCGCGCTGACGATCCGGCCCCTGATACGAAAAGTCTCTTGTGCCGACGCCTTCGGGGAATTTCGGATCCCAGGGCAATCGGCTCCCGGGCAGGTAAAGCGTAATCCCCTTCATCAAGGGATATAGGGACGAGACGAAGGCATGGAGCTCGTACCAATGGTCGCCGGCGCGGGCCAGGCCGCCGAGCGCCCAGGCGAGAATCTCGCGGACGTTCCGCACCGCGGCCGACGTCTCATCACTATCCCCGGCTTCCGTCGCCCCGTGGCCGTCCCACCAGTTCCGGCACTTCAGCCAGCTTGCCGCCCAATCATGGGCCTGGCGGAGGTCCGGCTTGATGAACAACTTCGTCGCGGCGGCCGCGTCCGCGCGGGCCACGCCGGCCTCGGAGACGATCGCCCCTGGACCCATCAGGATATCGAGATAGAAAGCCTGAGGGTCCGGGAGGAGGAATTCGGAGTCCTCTTCGATCGGCACACCCTTTTCCAGGGTCGTCAGCGCGGGAGTGCCCGGGCCGCCGCTCTTGCGCATCTTGAGGGAACCGCGCGCCGACACGAATGACAGGACCCGAGACAGCGACAGCGCCACCTCGGCGGGGGTGCGCCTGGTGATCTCATGAGCGACACCCGACGCGGGGGGGATCGACCAAGCGACCGATCCGGCGGGCTCCACGAACTTGGCGATACCCGGATGCAGGCTGTAAAGATCGAACTTTTTGTCCGCGCCATGGCCATAGGAGTGGTAGTGGTAATTCGGGTCGGTGGAATGCTCCGAGATCAACACCCATTGGTTGACCAGGCCCTCGACCGGGTTCGATTTCCAGTTGCTGTACGTATAATTCTCGTACCGCTTATCCTCGACGAGCTCAAGAATTCCCCGTGCCATCAGGTCGATCCGGATCAGACTGCCGCCGACCCTCCCGCCGTAGCGACGATAAACGGCGACGACCTGGCGCTCCGCCGGGGTCATCGAATTGACCGCGAGCCTCGCCGCCTCGTCGCTTTTCAGCGCCGCGCGAAGCGCGGTCATGATCGGATCTTTCGCGAGCTTGGCCGAGTCCTTACCGAGCCAACGCCGCGCAACCTTCTTCAATTCGCTGACATTGATCCGATCCATGTCGGACGGGATCTGATACCTCGACGGGCTCGACAGGAGCGGTGGCAAGGCGACCGGTGTCTCGCTCATACTCGGCGCCGCCCTTACGACTTGAGGATCTTCGGCATGTGCCCGCGCTTGCGGAGCGCTTCCGCAAGCTCCTCAGCCCGTCCCGGCTCCACGAGCACGACCTCCGGGGCCAACCTGCAGAGCAGAAACGGCCGAAGTACCGTGTCCGCCGCGAGTTCCAGAAGCTGGGAAGGGTCGCCAACCTCGAGCACGGCCGCGCGTTCGTGGACCTCGTTCGTCGAAGGCTCGGCCAGAGGCAAAAGCTCGTCGAGCATCGCCGCGGGGTTCTTCTTCGCGCCGCTCTTCGGAAATTCGACGGATCGCGGGGCACGGGGACGTCCCATAACGTGCTCTCAATGGGTGGCGGACGGGAAGGACCGGGACAAGGCCATGGTAATCCCTTTGGACACGGCGGGCAATTCAGTGTCACGCCGACATCTCCGCATCCTGCTTACCTCCCGCGAACCACGGGTAAATCGCCGGTAGGACCAGGGCCGTGAGGATCGTCGAGGTCACAAGTCCGCCGATCACCACCGTCGCCAGGGGCCTCTGGATCTCGGCGCCCGGGGTTGTTGAGATGGCCATCGGCAGGAAGCCGAATCCGGCGACCAGGGCCGTCATCAGGATCGGGCGGAGGCGGACCAGGGAGGCTTCCTTGGCGGCATCGTGAGGGTCCTTGCCTTCCTGCCTCAAGTGCTCCACCGCGCTCACCCAGACGAGCCCGTTCAATACGGCCACGCCGAACAAGGCGATGAACCCGACCCCCGCCGAGATCGAGAACGGCAGGCCTCTGGCGACCAGAGCAAACACCCCGCCCGTCGCCGCCATCGGCACCGCAAGGTAAATCAACGAGGCCAAACGCAATGAATGGAACGTGCTGAACAGCAGCAGGAAGATCAATGCCAGGGAGATCGGCACGACGATCATCAGGCGTCGCGAGGCCGTTTGCAGGTGCTCGAACTGGCCCCCCCAACGGATCATGTAGCCCGCGCGGTGGGGAACCTTGGCGTCGATGGCGGCCTGGGCCTCGGCCACGAACCCGGCGATGTCTCGCCCTCGCACGTTCACCCCCACCACCGCCCGGCGCTGGACGTCTTCACGTTCGACTTCGCTGGGGCCTTCCTCGAAAGTCACGTCGGCGAGGTCTCGCAGCATGATCGGCCTGCCGGTCGGATCGACGACGCGTATCGACTTGATCATTTCCGGATCATTCCGCCAGGACTTCGGCAGGCGGACCTGGATGGGAAACCTCGCGGCGCGTTCGAACCCGGTGCTCCCGGTGGTATCCCCGAGCACGGTCCCGACCGTCGTGCCACCCAGCGCGGCGACGGCGTCGAGGACGTCGGCCGCCTTCACGCCGTAGCGCGCGAGCTGGTCGCGGCGGACCGAAACGCGGAGCATCGGCAGGCGTCCCGACGTGGGCGTCTTCACGTCTTGCGCCCCGGGGATTCGCGTGAGGACGTGTTCGATCTCCGTCGCCATCGTCCGCAGCACTTCAAGATCCGGGCCGTGGATCAACACGGCGACGTCGCTTTTCACACCGGCGACAAGTTCATTCACTCGCATCTCGATCGGTTGACTGAACCCGAATTTGACCGCGGGCACCTGTTCGGTGAGGGCCTTGTCCATCTCCTCGATGAGCTTGTCGCGGGTCATCCCGGGCCGCCAGTCCTTTTGCGGGTGGAGGAGCGTCCAGACGTCGGTCTGGTGGACGCCCATGACGTCGTTGGCGATCTCGGGGCGTCCGGTCTTGCAGTAGACCAATCGCACTTCGGGGAAGGTCTTGAGGATGTTCTCGATCTGAGTCGATGCGGGAACCGCCCCTTCGAGCGCCGCGGAGGGGATTCGCACGGCCTCGACCAGCAGATCCCCTTCGTTGAGACGCGGCATGAACTCGCCGCCCAAGTTCAAGGCGACCGGCACGCTAACGGCCACGAGCGCCAGCGATGCCAAGGCGACAAACACGGGCCTCTTGATCATCGCTTCGAGAATCGGTTGATAGAAATATTTGATGACGCGGACGAGCCAGACCTCCTTTTCCACCGTCTTGGAGCTCAACCCGATCGACGCGAGCACGGGCATCAGGGTCAGCGAGAGGATCATCGAGCCGGCCAGGGCGAAGATCACCGTCAGGGCCATCGGCCGGAAGAGCTTGCCCTCGGTCCCCTGGAGCGCGAGGATCGGTAAATAAACGATCGCGATGATGAGTTCGCCGAACATCGTCGGCTTGCGAACTTCCACCGCGGCGTCGCGGACGATGTCCATCTTGGGACGCGTCCCCCCTTCGCGCGCGAGCCGTCGCACACAATTCTCAATCATGATTACACTTGAGTCGACGATCATGCCGAAGTCGATCGCGCCCAGGCTCATCAGGCTGGCGGTCACGCCGGTGGCGTACATGATGTTGGCCGCGAAAAGCATCGACAGCGGGATCGCCAGCGCCACGATCAAGCCGCCTCGCACGTTCCCGAGCAGGAGCAACAGGATCACGATGACGAGCGCGCCGCCCTCCAGCAGGTTGTGCAGGACGGTGTCGAGCGTCTGGTCGATGAGGTGCGTCCGGTCGTAAAGCGGTTCGATCGTGACGCCGGGCGGAAGGCTTTTCTGGAGGTCCTTGACGCGCTCCTTGACGTCAGTGACGACCCGCCGGCCGTTCTCGCCGATGAGCATCATGACGAGGCCCGTGACGATCTCCCCCTGGCCGTCGCGGGTGACGAGTCCCGCGCGGATCATCGGGGCGGGGTGGACGAGCGCCACGTCGCCGATCGTGACGGGCACGCCGTTCCGCTCGTCGATCACGATGGCGGCGATGTCGCCGACGGAATGCACCTGGCTCTCGCCGCGGATGTAGCGGGCCTCCCCTTCGCGAACGAGGTATCCGCCGCCGACGTTCGCGTTATTGGTGCGCAAGGCGGTGAAGACATCGGAAATGGCGAGGTTGTACGTCGCGAGCTTGTCGGGGTCGAGCTCGACCTGATACGTCTTCATCTCGCCGCCGTGCGAGTTGATTTCCGTCACGCCGGGGACGCGCCGGAGCTGGTAGGCGATGAACCAGTCGAGAATGGTCCGAAGCTCCATCGGGGTATAACCCGACTCCTTGGTGGCACGAACCTGGAACTGGTACACTTCCCCCAGCGCCGTGGCGATCGGGCCGAGAGTGGGCGTGCCATACCCCGGCGGGATCGCCTGCGCGGCGCGGGAGAGACGCTCGCCGACGAGCTGGCGGGCTCGATAAATGTCGGTCCCTTCATGGAAGACGATGGTGACCACCGAGATCCCGAACTTCGAGATCGAGCGGATCTGCTCGACGTTCGGCAAGCCACTCATCGCCCCTTCGACGGGGAACGAGAGAAGCGTCTCGACCTCCATCGGGCTGAGCGCTGGGGCCTCGGTAATCACCTGCACTTGGATGTTGGTCATGTCGGGGACGGCGTCGATCGGCAGGCGGAGCGCCGAGTAGATGCCAAGACCCGCAACCAGAAGCGTCCCCGTCAGGACGAGGAAGCGATTATATAAAGCGGATTCAATCAGTGCATTGAGCATGGTTCAAATACCGTGGATATCGAGAGAAAACTTGACTAGGATTCGTCCTCGTTCCCACGCAGAGCGTGGGAACGAGTGACGTGCGGTTCGGCGCGGGGTCGTTGGGCGTCGGTCTCCCGCCCCCGCGGTCCAAACCCGTCTCACTCCTCTTCCTTCTCATTCTGCAGAATCAACTCACTCTTCAACTCGAACGCCCCTTTGGAAACGACCGGGACGCCGGCCGAAATTCCCGATAGCACCACCTGGCGGTCCCCCGACTCCCTGCCCACCTTCACGGCTTTGAAGACGAAGGCGTGGCCGTCTTTCCCTTCCGGGGTGAACACGCCTTTGGTCCCCTCAATGTCGACCACGGCCGAACTCGGCACGGTGACGGCCTTGGAATCCACCGCGGTATCGAGGGAAATTCGCATGAACATGCCAAGCTTCAACAGGCCGTCCTTGTTCTCCGTCTCGGCGATCATGGGGACGGTCCGGGTCGTCACGTCGACCGTCGCCCCCACGGAAAGAAGCCTGGCGTCGAACGAACGGCCCGGGTAGGCGGTGGCGGAGACCCGGATCTTCCCCTTCTGGAGCGAAGGCAACAGCGCGAAGTCGGATTCAGGAATGTTCACCATGACCCAGACCGTGGAAAGGTCGGCAATTGTGAACATCGGATCATTGATCTCGGCCTTCTGGCTGACGACCGCCGTGCGGGCGATCACGGTGCCGTCGAACGGGGCGGCGATCTCGTAAGCGGTCACGTCGTCCTTGGCAAGCTTGGCGATCGACATGTCCACGGCCGCGGTGAGGGCGACGGTCATGTCCTCCTCGACGCCAAGAATTCGCAACCGCTGCGCGGCGTCGATCACGGCTTCCTCGGCCGCTCGCATGGCCCTCGCGGCGATGTCGGCTTGCTGACTGGCGTCGAATTTCGTTTGTTCGAGCACCCCCTCGAACTCCGCCTGAGCCGCCTCGCGGTTGTGGATGGCCAAGGCCACGGGGTGCTCGCCGACGATCGCGTCCTTACGCAACGCCAGCGTCTTTTCTTCTTCGTGGGCCGTGATGTCAAACCTCGCATAAGCCGAAAGGAGGTCTTTCCGGTACGACCCGAGAGAGCGGTCGGTGAACTGCTTCTGGATGATCGCGGCGTCCACCCGTTTCCGCAATTCAGGGATCAACGCCGCCACGTTGTCCGTGGATTGCTTCTTCCAGTCGAACTCGTGGCGCGCGGTCGCCAGAGCCCGCTGTTTGTCACGTAAATTGAGCCGAGCGGTTCCGACGTCGGCGCTGTCGAGCACTGCGAGAACCTGCCCTTTCTTCACGTTCTGCCCGAGCACGACGTGTACCGTGCGGATCACACCCGAGGCGCGGGGGCGAATCTGCACCTGACGCTCTTGATTGGCGTCGATCCTGCCCGGCACGCCAAGTTCCGCCGGAAGGGTGACGAGCGTCGAAAGCGCGGTCGCGATGCCGATGGTTTTGACTTTGGATTCCGACAGGGTGACCGATCTTGGCAACCCTCCGGGACCCGTCGGACGGGCGGAAAGTTCCGGAGTGGATTCGGCCGAAGCCGGGGTGGCCCCGCGTTTCCAGAGCCCGCCGAAATACGCGAGATTCAGCGCCGAGAGGACGAGCCCGACGCCCAGCGCGACCCAGGGGACAACGCCCCGCATCGACACGCGATTGGGTAAGGCGATTGACATAGATGGAGACCTCCTCGCGAACGCGCGGCGCCGGACATTGCGTCGGGGGCGCGCGGATTCGAAATCAACGGATGGGATGGTGATTGCTGGTCGGCGAGGGTCTCCCGACCCCGCCGCAAAGGTCTTCGTAGGGTGGGCAATGCCCACCATGTGTTGATCCCAAGGTGGGCAATGCCCACCCTACGAAATGGGGAATGACCCCGGTCTCAGCAATCCCAGCGTTGATGCAAGGCGGAGAGGCGAACTCCGGGCGCAAAGGTGGCGCTGAAGGCCCGCTTTGGATACATTCCGGAAGAGTTTGCGACGGCGAGGAACGCCGAGGCGGTGGGGGAGATCAGGAAATCCAGCGGAGAGGGTGCGGGACGAGGGATCAAGCGCGACGCGGACGCGGCGTCGGGGGCGATCCGCGGGCCGGCTTCCAGAGTGGCGGACTGCCAGTCGGGGGCGTGGGCGTGGATCGCCGGCACGTTACCGGCCGGGGTTTCGCCTTGTTCCGGTTCCGAGGGAAGGAACCAGTGCCAGTGCAGAATCGCGACGTCGCCCGCCACGCCCGCGCCGGGGTGCCAGCGGAGGAGATGGTCGTGGAACTCGCAGACTTCCCCAGGGCCGTCGTGATGGCGGATGTTGTGGAAGTCGGGCTGCGGCAACGGGGTATGCACGAGGCTGAGGGTCACGAAGATGACCCCCAACGTGCGAGAAAACCCGTGGATCGCCCGGCTTCGAACCGTCATGCCGACCTCGTTTCGCCGTAACCCGTCATCCGCTAGCGGGTTTGTATCAGGATATTATTCTTCGCGATCAACCCGGCGTCAAGCGTGTGATGACCGATGTCCCATGGCCGATGGCCGATGACCAACGAAGAAGATGGCTCAAGGTCACGGATCAGGTCCCGATTTCTCGGCCATCGGGGATCGCGGATCGGTCATCGGTCATCGGTCATCGGTCATCGTGAATCGGCCACTGCGGATGGTCATCGTGAATCGGCCGATACCGATTGGCCATCGGTCATTGTGCATCGGCCATTATCGCCCGTTGTGTTACCCTTGGGGCCAACTTCCGTTACGACAGGGTTTCGAGAGGCGACAGACGCATGAACCTTCGCGAGCCGCTTGGCAAAGTTCGGACCAAGATCGTCGCCACCGTGGGGCCGGCCTGTCGGAGCCCGGAAATGCTTCGCGCGCTGATCGAGGCCGGGGTCGATGTCTTCCGCCTCAACTTCTCGCACGGGGACCACGTCGAGCACGGCGAAAGCCTCAAGCGAATTCGCGAGGCCGCCACGAGTTGCGGGCGGGTGGTCGCCGTGTTGCAGGATCTCGGCGGTCCGAAGATCCGGCTTGGCGACATCCCCGGCGACGCCATCGACTGCAAGCCTGATGACGTGTTCACACTCGTGAAAGACTGCACCGAGCCCGAGAACCCTTATCAGTTCACATGCACGTATCGAGAACTGGCGGACGACCTCGCCCCCGAAGACGTCGTCTATTTCGCCGACGGCGTCGTCGCGATGGTCGTGACTGGGAAAGGCGAAGGCTCGGCCACGATGAAGGTCACGCTGCCGGGCCGAATCCGCTCCCACCAGGGGATCAACCTCCCCGGCGCCGCGCTCAATGTGAAGGCGTTGACGGATAAAGACCTCCGCGACCTCGAATGGACCGCCGCGAACCCCGTCGAATACGTCGGCCTCTCGTTCGTCCGCCGCGCCGCCGACGTGACGAGCCTCCGCGACGAACTCGACCGCCTCGGCTGCGCGAAGGTCAAGATCGTCGCCAAGATCGAGAAGCCGCAGGCCGTCGCGAACCTTGATGCGATCATCGCCGAGACCGACGCCGTGATGGTCGCGCGCGGTGATCTGGGCGTTGAAGTGGATATCGCCCGAGTCCCGGCGATTCAAAAGCAGGTGATCGCCGCGTGTCACCAGGCGCGTATCCCGGTGATCACGGCCACGCAGATGCTCAATAGCATGGAAAGTTCGAGCAGGCCGACGAGGGCCGAGGCGACCGACGTCTTCAACGCCGTGCTCGACGGCACCGACGCCGTGATGCTCTCCGGCGAAACGGCGATCGGCGAGTACCCCGTCGAGGCCGTCTCAACCATGAGCCGGATCTTGACCGAGGCGGAGAACCTCCTGCTCGGAGATACCGCCGGATCGAATCCCTGGCCCGCCCTGGGTTCAAAGCCGCCGGCACCGCTGCAAAGTCCCGGACGTGGCGGCTGGGTCAAGCCGATCACCGAAAGCGTTGTCGAGGCCGTCCGCGTGATCGGAAAACGCCTGAACGCCGCGCTCGTGATCGTGACCACGCACTCCGGGAAAACGGCGCTCGCCCTCTCGAAACAGAGGTACGCCCCCAGAACCCTTGCCCTGGCCGAAGACCCGTCGACCGCGCAGAGCATGGCGCTCTACTGGGGAGTGAACCCGGTCCTCGCCCCGGGGATCGCCGAGGCCGAGAACGCCAACGCCTTCGCCCTGAAATGGGCCAAGGAACGCGATCTGATCAAGCGCGGGGATTATGTGGTGATCGTCGAAGGGACCATGCCGGGGAGTCCGGGGCATAATGCGATTGTGGTGCAGGTGGTGGAGTGAAGGCGGTGTATCGAAGGAACTATCAGGGGAAACGCCCTTCGGTGATCAGTTCTTTCCTGAGCGTTATGGCGTCGGCCTGGTTGATGTCCAGTACGCGGATCGTCGCCCGGCCGACTGGCGTAATGCCGATCAATTGAGGACCCCGCCACCGAAAGTGCTCAGCCCAAAGATCACGGCGGGGATGATAAAGGCGAGTGACTTCGCGTGTTCGATTGTCGATTCCGGCAATGTTAGGGCCTTTGTTCCGGTTACACCTCGAACACGCGAGCGCCAGGTTGTTGAGCTGCGCCTTTCCCCCGTGCTGCTCGGCGATGATGTGATCGATGTGGAACGACCACGGGTCGAACTCCTGAGAGAGCCGACAATACTCGCAGACACCTTCTGCTCTCAGCCGCACCCTTCGATCAAGATCCCTGGTTATCGACATGTTCAAGGAGCTTGGCCGGCTTTGGTGAGTGCCCGGCGTGCCCTGGATTGGAGGATGCCCAGCAGCGTGCCGACGCGAATGTATTCGTCGAGTTCTTCCCGCTCGCCGGGCGACAAAGAGCCCTTCTGAGCCATTTCCGAAAGCGCGCGGACGCGCTCGTGGTGTGAGGCATCGAAGCGAAGTTGAAGGAGCTTGCGGGCGGTCTCCGGTGAGATGCTTTTCACGTCCAACTCCGCAAGCTGTTCGAGGATCGCCGTCCCCACGGGCTCGGGCTTTGACTTGGCCGTTTGAGTCGCCATAAGATCCGAATTCATAAGGATTTTGTGTCGGAAACAGCGTTATCATAGCATGGGAGCGGCCTTACGGCAATCGCGGCAATCGTCATCCGCCATTTCCAAAAAAGAGGGATTGCGCCGACGTTTCCCCGGCATATCCTGTTGGGAACTCATCGTGGCGGGAGGCCGAACCTGATGTCTGCGACACGTCGCGGGGCCTTGGCGGGCTTGCGGACGGCCTATTCTTCGGGGTCGGTCGCCGGTTTGACCGACTCTCAGCTTCTCGAACGGTTCGTCTCCGGTCGCGACGACAACGCCAGTTTCGAGGCGCTTCTCACCCGGCACGGGCCGATGGTTTTGGGGGTTTGCCGGGCCTTGCTCCGCGACGAGCACGCGGCCGACGACGCCTTTCAGGCCACGTTTCTCGTGCTCGTGAAAAAGGCCAAGTCGGTCCGAGCGGGTGACTCGCTCGGGCGCTGGCTTTACGGGGTCGCCCGCAAGGTGGCGGTCCGCTCGCGTTCGGATTCGGCGAAACGCCAAGCCCGCGAACAGTCGGGGACCGATGCCCAAGAGCCCGTCGCGAACGACCCGGAAACGTTCGAGCGTGCCGACCTCCGCGAGGCGGTTCACGAGGAGCTTTCGAGGCTCTCCGAGACCGCCCGCGCCGCGATCGTGCTGTGCCACCTGGAAGGGTTGTCGCACGAAGAGGCCGCGACGCGTCTCGGCTGGCCGGTCGGCACGGTTCGGAGCCGCCTCGCTCGCGGCCGAGACCGGCTCCGCGCCGGGCTTTCCCGCCGAGGGTTCGCCGGAGCGGCCCCCTTGGCGGGGCTCTCGCCCGCGATGGTTCCCGACCGCCTCTTCCTCGCGACGAAACTGGCCGCGGCCAAGCTCATCGCGGGAGAGGCAATCGCGGCCGGGATGGTCCCGGCTTCCGTGCTGACCCTCACGACGGGAGTGCTCCACGCCATGACCTTCACGAAAATCATGACTGTCGCCAGTGTGCTCGTCTCCGCCAGTCTGATCGGATTGGGCGGGGTTGCGGTTTATGGGTATCAAGGTTCGGGAAAACCGGCTGCGAAGGTGGAGTCGGTTCAGGTGGGGTCTGATAAACGGGAATCGCCCGTACGAACGGCTGCGGCCGATCCGACAATCTCCGTTACCGAATTCGCGGTCGAGGCCGCTTCATTACATGACCCGTTCGCCGCACAAGCCGAACGACCAGACACGGCTTCGCCGCAGTTTCTCGCCACGCGACTCAGGTTTGCCCGCGCCGACTTAATACGGAAAAATGCACTACGAAACGTCAAGGCGATCTCGGAGAGTGAATTCTATAGTGGACCCCGGAAATTGGACCACCCGTTAAGTTATACTTGACGAGGTTCAAACCGAGGGCAACGCATGGCACGAATCCGCAAGAAGCACTCAC
>JAYUFP010000549.1:0-5030 GCA_043738665.1 Isosphaeraceae bacterium | reverse complement strand
GCCTCCTTCCGTCGCAGGCCATTGCGATCGGCACATGAACAAACGCGTTGTTGATCGTGCTCACGAGCACGCCTGTCCTGCCCGACATGCCGGCATGGGCGGCCCTGCGGGCCAGATCGTCGCAGAGGAGTTGATCTTCGATGGTCGGCGGGACGCTCCGGATGAGGTAGCTGGGGTCCATGTACTTGAGAACCACCGGCCGGTTCCTGGCTTCAAAGTACTTCTGGATTTCTTTCTGGAGCCGAGGGCCGATGTCGAGCAGTTTCGCGTTTCCCGAGGCGTCGCGTTCCGGCTCTCCCTTGTTCCGGAACAAGTGCTGACCCGCACCTTCGGCGACAACGATGATGGCGTGGTCGCGCGCGTCGAGCCGGCGGTCGAGAGCCGCGAGAACGCCTTCCGGGCCGTCGAGCCCGAAGGGAACCTCGGGGATCAGGACGAAGTTCACTTGCTGGCATGCCCTGGCGGCCTCGCAAGCGATGAAGCCGGCGTGTCGACCCATCAACTTGACCAGGCCGACTCCGCGTTGCGTGCTGCGGGCCTCGGTATGGGCGAGGTGAATGACCTTCGCCGCCTCCTCGACAGCGGTCAGGAAACCGAAGGATTTGTCGCAATACGACAGGTCGTTGTCGATTGTCTTCGGAATCCCGACGACGGCGATCTGGAGACCCCTTCGCGAGGCCTCCGTGGTGATCGCGTGGGCACCGCGCTGAGTCCCGTCGCCTCCAAGACAGTACAGTATGTCGATACGCTGCGATTCGAGGAAATCGACCATGACGCCCAAAGCCTGGGGGCCTCGCGACGTGCCGAGCATCGTCCCCCCTTCCTTGTGGATCTCGCTGACGAAATCACAAGTGAGCTCGATCGGCTTCAGGCCATGCTCGGGAACGAGTCCCCGGTATCCGTGGCGGATTCCGAGAATGGAGCGCACTCCGTAGTTGAAGTGCAATTCGAGAAACAGAGAGCGGATGACCGTGTTGAGTCCGGGGCAAAGACCGCCGCAAGTGACGATCGCCGCCCGGGTTCGGAGTGGGTCGAAGTAAATGTCCCGACGGGGTCCGGCTTTCTCAAAGAAGACCTCGACTGACTCGGTTTCGGCGGTCAGGTCGGCGGGTTCGTACTCGATGTGATGGCGAATCATCACGCCTTCGGGTATGAATCGTCCCCGCCCACCGCCGGAGTGTTCATCGAGTCTCAGGGGTGATTGGAACTTCGGCAGTCCGAGCCGCTCGGGGACGATGATGTGTCGGGCTGGTATTCCACTCATGAGACGACCCTTCCCGATCAATCTCAGCCGGTATTTTTCAGTCCCGCGGCGATGCCCTGGATGCTCTCGAGCACTGCACGCTCGAGGATCGGGTCGGACTGACCGCCGGAGCGGAGCCGGCGGAGGAGTTCGACCTGGATCAAACTTAACGGGTCGATCGCCGGATTTCGACGTGCGATCGAGCGCTGAAGGAACGGCTTGTGGCCGAGGAGCTCGTCCTGGTTGGTCACCTTCTTGAGCATCGCGACGGTCCGATCGAACTCCTCCCGAATCCTGCCGTGGATGCGTTCGGCGACGTCCTGGTCTTGCACGAGGTCCGCGTACAGCCTGGCGATCGACATGTCGGCCTTCGCCAGGATCATCTGCGCGTTCTCAACCGCGACCCGCCAGAACCGCCAGCGCACAGCCATGGCGCGCAAGGTTTCCAATGCCTCGGGTTGTTCGTTCAAGAGTGATTCGATGGCCGTGCCGAGTCCGAACCAGCCGGGCAAGGTGTGGCGGCTTTGCATCCAACTGAATACCCAAGGGATCGCACGGAGGTCTTCGATGCTCTTGGCCCCTGTCCGACGCGCGGGGCGTGAGCCGATTTTCAGCTCGGCGATCTCGGTGAGGGGGGTGGCCTGTTCGAAGTAGTCGATGAACTCCGGCGTGCCGTAAACGAGATCCCGGTAGTGTCGTCGGGCTGTGGCTGCCATGGCCTTCGTCGCCGCTTCCCACTTCGGGTCGGGCTGTTGCTCGGCACGGGTTGGGAAGCTCGCCACGAACACGGCGTGGAGGATCTGTTCGAGGTGCCGTTGCGTGACCGCGGGGTGGAAGTAGCGGTCGGTGATCATCTCCCCTTGCTCGGTGAAGCGGATACGGCCGTTGATTGAACCGGGGGGCTGCGCGAGGATCGCGAGGTTCGCGGGTCCGCCCCCTCGACCGATCGCGCCGCCGCGCCCGTGGAACGTGCGGATCGTGATCCCGAGCGGTTCCGCCGCCGCCACGAGGGCACTTTCGACTTGATAGAGTGCCCAGACCGACGGCAAAAATCCGCTTTCCTTATTGCTGTCGGAATAACCGATCATCACTTCCTGGAGGTTGCCGCGAAGGGCGAGGTGTTGCCGGTAAGCGGGAAGCTCGAACAGCTTGCCGATGATCGTGGCGGCGTTCTGCAACTCGTTGAGCGTCTCAAAGAGGGGGACGATGTTGAGCCGGCTCACCCCTTCGTCGGGTCGATGGAGCCCCGCCTCACGTGCCATCAGCAAGACCTCAAGAAGATGCGCCGGCTCCATCGTCATGCTGATGATGTAGTTCTCGACGGCCTCGGGCGCGAGCTGTTCGAGGATCGCGGCGACCCTGCGGAAGGTCGTGATCACCTCGGCGGAATCTTCCGAGAACGGCAGTCGCGTGGGGATGAGCGGACGGTTGGCGGAGAGCTCTCGCGCCAGGAGATCAAAGCGTTCCATCGACGAGAGCTTGAGATAGTCGTCGCAGACTCCTGCCCAGGTGAACACTTCGTTGAGCGCTTTCGCATGCCTCGCGCTGTGCTGGCGGACGTCGAGCGTGAGCATGTGCAGCCCGAAGACCTCCACGAGCCGCGTCAGGTCGAGCAAGGCTCCCGAGGCCTGAGCCGTCGCGCCGGCATCCACGAGGCTGTCTCGCATCAGCGTGAGGTCATGAAGCAGTTCGGCGCGGCGGAGGTAGATCCCCGGCGGCATGAGGGCGAGAGCGGGGTCGCCCCAGTGGAGCAGCGTGGACCGCGAATGTTCGAGGGTTCTGCGGATTTTAGCACTGATATAGCGGCATTTCTGGCGGTAAGGTTCGTGGCTCCGGCGGTATTCCACATCAGGGAAAATAGCCCGGTCAGCGTCGATCGAGAGCAGAAGCGCGGGAGTCGGCGGAGCCGCCGAGTCCGAGGTCGTCATCCGCCACTTCAGGTCTTCGAGCCGTTCGAGGTAGTGCTTGAGGACCGTCTCTTGCTGAAGCCGGAGCGCCTCGGTGGTCACTTCGTGCGTGACGAACGGGTTGCCGTCGCGGTCGCCGCCGATCCAGGAGCCGAATCGGAGGAGCGCGGGCACCCCCTTGTTCTGTAGCTCCGGGTAGACCTGCCGGATCGCGACTTCGAGTTCCCTGTAGAGTCCGGGGACGACTTCAAAGAGCGTTTTCTTGACGATATTGAGCATCTGTCGGACTTCATCGAGCACCGTGGGACGCTCGCTGCGGACGGTCTCGGTGAGCCAGAGCGTCTCGAGCTCCTCCGTGACCACCGCGAGGGCCGAATCCCGTTCGGCGGGAAGGACTTCGGGCCGGTCGAGTGATTCAAGGGCCTCGGCGATCCGGCCGAGCTTTTCAAGGACGACCCGGCGGCGCGCCTCGGTCGGATGTGCCGTATAGACGGGGACGATCCCGGCGTGACCCAGGTACTCCCAGAGTGTGCTCGCCTCGACCCCCCGGTCGCGGAGCAGTCGCAGGGCTTCGCCGGGGCTTTCTCCGATCGGTTTCGGGTCGGAGCGGAGTCGGCGTCTGTGGATCGTGCGGATTCGCGCCTGCTGCTCGCCGATGTTGATCAGGTCGAAATGAATGCTGAAAGTCTTGATCAGCTCGCGGAGTTCCGGGAGCGCAAGGTTCGTCAGTCGTCCGAACACGTCGCGGACCCGCGCGATCGAGGGGGCGTCGCGGAGGGTCTGGGCCGCGGCCTGGAAGTCTGCCGAGAGTTGCAGCGAGTCGTCGCCGGCAAGGCGACGGATCGTCGCGTCCAGCAAAGACCCAAGCTGCTCGAGGTCTTTGCTGAGTGCGTCCTCGGGTTGTGTCGTCATGTCGGCGCTTCTGTGGGGTCGTGTGCGTAGTCCAGATCAGACCGCGACTGACATCGCCGCCAGACCTTCCGTTGCGGTGAGTCGCCCGGTGAGCGACGTCAAGGCGAGCCGGGAGAGGGACCACGTCCAGACCATCTTAATCGAGGGAAAGGCCTTCCGACGAGGGGGGCTCGGCTTCGGGTCCGCAAGCGAGCCATCCCATCGGCTAAGGACTCGCAGGCGACGCAGGCGAATGGGCATCGCCGCTGAGCACTTGCGGCCCGTTGGGGAGACGGGAATCGTCCCGGAATGTCAATGAGATGCAGGTGATTCGGCTTCGTTTCGCAAAATCGACTTTTCGGGACCGTCCAGTTCGAATAGTCTACGACGTATGCCGTTTCCCAATCATTGTTTACGACTTTTATCGACGAGTTTTTGCAAAGCCGGTGCCGACCGGCCGGGCCGCGAATATTCAACAAAAAGTGACACTCGTGCGTCTCCGAATTGACACCTCTACGGTCCCGCATGTCAGCCTCCCCAATCGGACTAGAACGTCGTCCGGAGGCGTTTGCAGGCGAGACCTACCGAACCGGAAAATGGGTTCGTTCGGCGCTTTTCAGCGGGGCGGCCGTCCGTGCCGGCCTCGCGTTGACTTCGACGCTCGGAGCGATGGGTTCGTTCGGCGCTATAACCCGTTCGGCTTCGCGACGCGCAGTCGGGTTTGTTCGGTGAAACCTTCGATCAAGCCTTTAAGGCGTTCAAGTCGACCCGGGTTCTCGGGAGCGGGCGATTCGGTCCGTTTCGAGATCTCGCGACGCGGGAGATTGCCCGCACAGATTAACATTGGCTTCGATTCGCACGGGCGCTGGGTTCGTTAAGTGGACCGTGTCTTGGCTTCGATCGATCGCCGTGATCGGGTGCGATGTCTTCGGGTGCGAATTGTCAAAGGTTTCGAGATCTCGCGACGCGGGAGATTGCCCGCACAGATT
>JAYUFP010000548.1:0-5040 GCA_043738665.1 Isosphaeraceae bacterium | reverse complement strand
GGCACGGGGCGAGTACGACCCGTGGCACCCTTTCCCCTCGAAGACAGCCGCTAACGACCACGGTTTTTGCTCAACTTATTGCTTCGCTGCGCCTAACGCGAAAGGACTGTTGTGAAGATCGTCGCGATAGACGTCTGTCCGTTAACCGGCGCCACCGTCGATGGCGGCTGGCCTCAGGGACACGAACCTCAGGAAAACCTCCACACCCTGGTCATCGTCCGCACCGAGTCCGGCCTATCAGGCTACGGAAGCTGCTTCACCTCGGGCAAGCTCGTCACGGGGGCCGTCGAACTCCTCTGGCCGCTCTTGCGGGGGCAATCCGCCGTCGAGCCCGAACGGGTCAGCGAGACGTTGCGTCAAGCCAGCTTCTGGCAGGGCCGGGGGGGCGCGGTCGAACACGCGATCAGTGGCATTGACATCGCCCTCTGGGACCTGATGGGCAAGGCGTGCAACCAGCCGGTCTCGCGGCTGCTGGGCGGAAATTACCGGCAGTCGATCAAGCCTTACGGCTCGATTCTTTTCGACGAGCCACTGGCCTTGCGGAAAAACCTGGAGAGCGTGGCGGCCCGCGGATTCAAGGCCATCAAGATGGGTTGGCGGCCGTTCGGGCGTCGCGACCGCAAGTTCGACGAACTCCTCGTTCGTACCGCCCGCCAAGCCGTGGGCGAGGGCGTGGAATTGATGGTCGACGCGGGCGGCAGCGAACAGTTCTGGCCGCACGGCACCAACTGGGCCAGGAATACCGCGAACATGCTCGCGGACTACGCGATCGTCTGGTTCGAAGAGGCATTGCCTCCCGACGACATCGACGGGTATGTCGAACTGACGCGAGTCTCACCCGTACCGATCGCCGGCTGCGAAGTTCTCACGAGGCGTCAAGCATTTCAACCGTGGATCGAGCGCCGGGCCGTCGACATCCTTCAGCCCGACTGCACAAAGAACGGCGGCCTGACCGAGTCGCGAAAGATCGCGGCGATGGCGTTCGATCACAACGTTCAGGTCGTACCCCACGGCTGGAACACGGCCATCGGCCTTGCCGCCGACCTCCAGTTCTCGGCGTCGATCCCGGTCGCGCGCTATGTCGAGTACCTCACGCCCTGTGCCTATATCGATGAGATCACCACGGAACCGTTTGTGATCGATGGCGACGGGCTACTCACCATCCCGACCGCTCCCGGATTGGGAGTGACCGTCGACCCGGACAAGCTCAAGCGCTTTTGCCCCACACCCGTCGTCTTCCGTTGAACCCCTTCTTGAGGACAGAGACATGGCACGCTTGGTGGTTCAACCCGAAAACCTCGACTTTGACTCTCCCGGTCGTCGCGACTACTGGGTGGCACTCGAACATGACACCTTCTGGGGCACGCAGCTTATCCCGTTGACCGTTCTGGTGGGGCCGAAGGCCGAAGCAGGGCGTGGCCTCGTCGCCTTCGGCTCGACCCACGGCAATGAGTACGAAGGCCCCACGGCGATCAAGCTGGTGATGCACGAGATCGACCCAACGCAAGTGACGGGTCGTATCATCTTGATCCCCGTGTTGAACCCCGAAGCCTTCCGCACGGGAACGCGTGACAGCGTCGGGGCCGACAATGTGAACCTCAACCGCGCCTTCGTCGAGGGCGCGGGGGCTCGGCCGGGTTTGGCCAAGATCACGCACCGAATTGCCGAGTTCGTCCGCCGGTTCATCTGGCCGCAAGTCCACATCGTTCTCGATTTGCACTCGGGAGGGAACCAGATTCGCTTCGATATCTGTTCGAGCTTCCACCCGATCGACGACCCGAAGCTGGCCGCCGACATCGCCGAGACGGCGCGATGGTTCGGTGTGCCACTGGTCATGATCTATCAGAATCGCACGCCGGGACTTCTTACCAGTGAGGCGGAACGGCTGGGCAAGATCACGATCGGCACCGAGCTCGGCTGGGGAGAGGCCGTACTCTCACAAGGGGTGCGTTACGGACGGCAAGGGGTTCTCGCGGCGGCGATCCGTCACGGGCAGCTCAAAGGGGAGATCCAGCCGATCATGCACCACGCCGACGGCACCCAGAAATGTGCCGCGATCGTTGATTTCGACTGTTACATCCCCGCCCCGTTCGACGGCCTTTATGAAGAGGTGGTTCGCTGCGGAGCGCGCGTCAAGAAGGGCGAACTGGTGGGCCGTCTTCACGACTTCCAGCGGATCGACGAGACCCCCTGGCCGGTACTCGCTCCGAAAGACGGCATCGTGGTCGGGCAGGCGTGGCGGGCGCGGGTGGTTCAGGGGCAATTTGTTCTTTGTGTCGGGGTCGAACAGCCGTGGTGAGAGGAAATCGGTTCGAGTCGGGTGTCATTGTCTTGTCGAACCGGGTGGCACCCGGACTCAGACTCCAGAGTACAGACGTGCTTCGTCGAAGATTGATTCGTACGCCCGGAGCTGACCCTTGATGCCCGATGACTCGATCACGCGTCCCACCAACGTCCGCGCAAGGGTTTTTGCCCTGGCTTGCGGCGCCTCGTTCTTGCTTTATCTTCATCGGTACACCTGGAACTTCGTCGGGCCGAAGCTCGAAGACGATTACCACCTCACCAAAACTCAGGTCACGTTCCTGTTCTCTCTCTTTTATTACACCTATGCCGCGGGGCAGATCCCCAGCGGTGTCGTGATCGACCGCTTCGGTCCTCACAAATACCTGAGCATCATCGTGGTGGCATGGTCGGCGGCGATGGCCGTGATCGGCGCGACCTCAAACCTTGTGTTGCTCGGCCTCTCGCGACTGCTGTTCGGAGCGGCGCAGGCGGGGTGTTATCCATCGCTCACGAAGGTCACGCGGAGCTGGTTCCCGGCGAACCGTCGCACGGTGATCCAGGGATGGATCGCGACCACTTTCGGACGCGCCGGCGGGGCGATGTCGCCGATCATCCTGGGAACCGTGCTGATGGGCTGGTGCGGCCTGTCCTGGCAAACCTCGTTGCAACTTCTCGGGTTGATCGGCCTCGGATTCGGTTTCGTCTTCTGGCGGACGTTCAAGAACACCCCCGGCGAGCACCCGGGGGTGAACCACGAGGAACGCGCGTTGATCGAAAAGGGGACGAATTCCACGACGTCCTCACAAACCGCCTTGCCCATGAGCCGCGCGCTAAAGAGCCGCGACCTCCGGTTCTTCGCGGTCCAGCAGTTTCTCGACGCCGGCTCCGACGTCGCCTTCGTGGCCTTGATCGGCACGTTCTTTCTGAAGGCCAGGGGCTTTGACATCGCCAAGGCCGGCTGGCTGACAAGTCTGCCACTCTGGGGAGGGGCGCTCGGCGGCATCGCCGGGGGGTGGCTCAACGATTACTTGATCCATCGCACGGGGAGCCGACGCTGGTCGCGGAGTGGTGTCGGGTTCGTCGGCAAACTGTTCGGATGCGTCTTGCTGTTGTTCGTGGTCAGACAGGAGAACGGCGCGGCCGCGGCGCTCTTCCTGATGGCGGCGAAATTTTTCAGCGACTGGAGCCAGCCGACAACGTGGGGGATGAGCACCGACCTCGGCGGACGCTACAGTGCCACTGTGTTCAGTGTCATTAATACGGCGGGAACCCTGGGAGGAGTGGTCATGCCCATCGTCTTCGGCGAGATCCTCGACCGGTTCACCACCAAGGCCCTGGTCAACGGCCAGGCGATTGCCACGACCAACTGGGCGCCGTTATTCGTGTTGCTCGCCGGCATGTACCTGGCGAGCGGGCTTTGCTGGCTGCTCGTGAATTGCACTCGGTCTCTCGACGTGGAAGCATGACCACAAACGGTTCAACCCAATCTGTTCCGAGAATCGTCCCATGCGAATCACCCGGATCGAAGCCATCCCCGTTCGCATCCCGCTGAAACCCGAGCGGCGAATGATCTCGGCCCTGGGAAGGCACGAGGTCTCCGACTTCGTCCTCGTCCGGGTCGAGACCGACACCGGCATCGAAGGGGTGGGCGAGGCCACGGTCACCCCACGCTGGAGCGGCGAGACCGTCCGGGGAGCCGTGGCGATTATTGAAGATGTGTTCGCGCCAATATTGATGGGGGCCGACCCTCTTTACCATGAAGGCATTGATGACCGGCTCGACAGCGTCGCGGTCGGCAACTGGTTCGCGAAATCGGCCCTCGAAATGGCCTGCTGGGACATTGCCGGTAAAGCCGTCGGCAAACCCGTCTACGAGCTCCTCGGTGGAGCTTGTCGGCCGTTGACGGTCAAGAGCCGGTTCTCGCTCGGAGCTTATGAGCCGTTTGTTGCGGCGGAGCGGGCGATCGAACGGGTGTCCGTCGGTTTCGATACGATCAAGGTGAAGGTGGGGACCGACCCCATGAAAGACGTGGCCAGGGTCAAAGCCGTGCGTGACGCCATCGGCCCTGCGATTGCATTGACGGTCGACGCCAATGGGGGCTGGGATGAATTCAACGCGTCGCGCTGCCTTAAGGAACTCGCGGACTGTGATTTGACACTGGTGGAGCAGCCACTCCCCCGCGGTGATTACACCGGCTTGAAACGGCTCAGAGCGGAGAGCGGCCAGAAGATCCTGGCCGACGAGAGTTGCTTCGACGAGATCGAGGTCCGGGAGTTGATCGCGCAGAATTGTTGCGATGTGCTCAGCCTTTATCCCGGCAAGCAAGGTGGTATCTCCAAGGCTCGAAAATTTGCGACGATCGCCGCCACGCACGACCTCCCGTGTTCCATCGGCTCGAACCTGGAGTGGGACGTCGCCACCGCGGCGATGCTCCATTTCATCGTGGCAACTCCGAACATGCGAGTCGACCTTTATCCCGGAGACTGCCTCGGGCCATCGTATCACGAGTTCTCGATCGCGCGGAATCCGATCCGGATCGACGGGCCGTTCACGACACTCGGCGAAGGGCCGGGGCTGGGGGTTGATGTGGATTGGGATCTCGTCCAGACCCATCGGATTACGAGTTAGAACCACCTATTTCGTTACTCGTTCCCACGCTCCCGCGTGGGAATGCCGTCTTCGACGCTCCGCGTCGTCTTCCTGGGGCAAACCGTATAAAATGGGACGAAGTCGTTACAAATTCGGGGAATCCGGCTT
>JAYUFP010000547.1:0-5040 GCA_043738665.1 Isosphaeraceae bacterium | reverse complement strand
CCGCTTTTGAGAACCATGCACCATCACATGATCAAGCGTGGCCCGCAAGGGCGGACCCCACGAAATGCGATCGATCGACTTATTCGTCCTCGATTCCGGCCCGAGACTTGGTCCAGTGGCCGATAATGGTCTGCTGGACGTTCGGCGGCACCGGCTCGTACGACTTGAATTCCATCGTGTACGAACCTCGCCCGGCCGTCATGCTCTTGAGGTCGGTCGCGTAACGGAGCACTTCACTGAGCGGCACCGAAGCCTGGATGGTCTGCGTGCCCCCCGTGAGCGAATCCATCCCCGTGATGTGGGCGCGTCGCGTCGCCAGGTCCGCCGAGATGTCACCGAATTTCTCGATCGGCACGGTCACTTCCAGCGTCACGATCGGTTCGAGCAGGACGGGCCGTGATTCGAGGAACGCCTTGCGGAACGCCGACGCACCGGCCGTCTTGAAAGCCTGTTCCGAACTATCCACGGGGTGATAGCTGCCGAAGAAGACTTCAACCTCGACGTCGACCACCGGGTTCCCCGAGACGATCCCCTTCTCGAGTTGCTCGCGCACCCCCTTCTCGACCGCGGGGATGAACTGATTGGGAATGACCCCGCCCTTGATCGCGTCGATGAAGTGAAATCCCTCGCCACGCCCCCTCGGCCGGACCCGAAGCTGGACGTCGGCGAACTGGCCTCGACCCCCCGTCTGCTTCTTGTGGCGGTGATGGGCCTCGGCGTTCCCGGTGATCGTCTCCAGGTACGGGACGTGAGGTGTGTGGGTATTGATATCGAGCTTGAACCGATTCTTCAGGCGGTTCTGGATGATGTCGAGGTGAAGTTCGCTCATCCCCGAGATCACCATCTCATGAGTCTGAGAGTCGCGGCGGAAGGTGAATGTCGGGTCCTCGTCGGCGATCTTGGAGAGCCCCACCGAGATCCTCGGCTCGTCCTCGCGGGTCTTCGGCTCGACGGCACGGGGGACCATCGGGGTCGGGAACTTGATCTTGGGGAGCTTGATGTGGGCCTGGGTCACGCCCGTGCCGGTCACGGTGTCGGAGACGTGGAGGTCGTCGAACTTGGCGATCACCACGATATCCCCGGCGATCGCCTCCTTGATTTCCTCCTGGGTCTTCCCCTGGAGCCGATAGAGGTGTCCGACCTTGCTGGTCTTGCCGCTCCGCTGGTTAAGCAGGGTCGTGTCGTTGGCCATCCGTCCGGAGAAAATCCGGAGGTAACTCATCTTTCCCATGAACAGATCATTAGTTGTCTTGAAAACCTGCGCGATCAGCTCGCCGTCCTCGTGAGGCTCGAGCTCGACCTCTTCCGAGTCGTCTTCTTTGAGTGCCACATGGTGAACATCGGCCGGGTTGAGGCTGCAATCGATCAGGAGCCGGATCAGTTCCTTGACGCCGAGATCCTTGCGGGCGGAAATCGCGACGATCGGCACCAGCTTTCCCAGCGCGATCGCGCGGTGGGCGGCCTCGCGGAGGTCCGCGACGGTGAGGGTCTCGCCTTCGAGGTAGCGATTCATCAGCTCATCGTCGGTCTCGACGATCTGCTCGACGGCCATCTTGTAAGCGTCGGTGATCGAGAGCGGGCAGCCGGCCGGAATCTCCGCGGGCGGGTTCATGACGTCGAGGATACCGCTGAGTGAAGGGCCTTGCCCGACGGGGATGTGGAACGGGACGCACTGGGGGCCGAACGTCTCACGGATGCTGTTCACAACCTTGAGGTAATCGACGTTGTCCGCGTCCATCTTCGTGAGCGCGATGATCTGGCCGAGCTTGAGCTTGGTGGCTTCCTGAAAGATCCGCCGCGTGTTGACCTCGATCCCGGTCGGCCCGCAGACCGTGAGGACAACGTTCTCGACCGCGGCGAGGGCGCTCAGCGCGTTGCCGATGAAATCGGGATATCCCGGTGTGTCGATCAGGTGGATCTGCTTGCCCTCGGATTCGAGGTGCATGAGGTGGCAGTCGATCGTGATATGTCGTTTCTTTTCTTCGTCCTCCACGTCGGAGATGCTCGTCCCGTCATCGACGGAACCCCGACGTTCAGTGGCACCCGCGGCGAAAAGCAGGGCGTCGGCCAAGCTGGTCTTGCCCGACGCCCCATGACCCGCGAGCGCAATGTTCCTGATGTCCGCGATGTGATACGTGGTAGTCATGCCTCGGCACTCCCCGTTTCGAGAAAAATGGGCAGACGTGCGGAACCCCTCAGTCGGGCGGATCGCCCGACTTCGAACTTCGTGTCGGGTCCGCTTTTGCGAACCCTCTTTTCGCTTCGCGCCGAAATGATCCGCAAAAACCTGACCCGACAAGGCTTTACCGTCGATCCCCGGAACGTTCGCGCGCCTCGATCAGACTGAATTTCCGGTCGTAAAGCGCCCGGCCGACGATACACGCCGCGACGGGCAAGGCCGAAAGCCGTTCCAGATCGTCGAGCGACCCAACGCCGCCCGAGGCGATCACCGGAGTTTTCAACCGCCTCGCGAGCGCCTCGGTCATCGCAAGGTTCGGCCCCGCGAGCATCCCGTCGCAGGCAATGTCGGTATAAACGACGGCGGCTAACGGCAGGTCGTCGAAGCCTTCGGCGAGCGCCCCGGCATCGACTGAGGAGACGTCGAGCCAACCTTCCGTCGCGACCCGGCCGTCCTTCGCGTCGAGTCCCAGCACGAGACGACCGGGAAATTTCTCGGCCATCTTCCGGAACCACGAGGGGTCTTTCAGTGCCTGAGTACCGACGATCACTCGCTCAATCCCGGCATCGAGCCAGGTTGCGATCGTGGCTTCGTCACGAACTCCGCCGCCGAGCTGACAGGGAACATCGACGCGGCCGAGGATCGCGCGGACCGCCTCCACGTTCACGGGACGACCGGCCTTGGCCCCGTCGAGGTCGACGAGGTGGATCCGTCCGGCGCCGCCTTCTTCCCAGAGCGCGGCCATCGCGGCGGGGTCGTCGCCGAAGACCGTTTCCTGGTGGTAATCCCCCTGCCGAAGGCGGACGCAATGTCCGCCCCTGAGGTCGATGGCCGGGATCACTTGCATGTTCGTCACCCGCACGACACGAAACCTTCAACACGCCCCACCATAGCCCGCGCCGAATGACGTCGCAAGCCGGTGCCGAATCGGAATCTTCGGGATTGAGACGTCGTGGAAACCGACAAAGATTCAACCGCGGATGACGCCAATGGACGCGGATATGACCAAGTCTATTCATTCCCACCTAGCTACTGGGAATCGGCTTCCTCGCGAGAACATAGGCCCGACGGCTCGGATATTCGACATTCGGGTATGGCTCGCGCTCGATGGCCTCGACGACTTCAAGGCCCGCCTGCTCGAGAAAGCCACTCATCTCCGAAGTCTCAAAGAAGACGAAATCGAGGGAGACCCGTTTTCCAAACAGTTCGTCGAGGTGCAGAACAGTGTCGCCGATGTGGAAAGCCAGGAGCAGTAAGCCTCCCGGACGGACGACCCGGCGCATCTCGGAAAGCGTCGCGACCACCTCGGATCTCGGGATATGGATGATCGAGTAGAAGGCGACGATCCCTCCAATCGTCTCGTCCGCGAACCCCGAGCGCCGGATGTCCGCCTGTCGGAATTCAATCCCGGGGTTTCGTCGTCGGGCCGTTTCAACCATCGCGGACGAGAGGTCGATCCCCATGACGGGGACGTTGCGATCATGGAGGTAGCACGCCACATGCCCCGGCCCGCAACCGAAATCGCAAGCGATTCCGAAGTCCCGCACGGCCTTCCCGAACTTGTCAAGGATCTCGCGATCCCGCGGCTTATGACGCAATTCAGCATAAATCCGTTCGGTGTATTCGTCGGCGACGGCATCGTAACTGTGTTGAACGTCGCTTAACGATTCGCCGTCCATTCCTGAATGTCTCCTCTCGCTTCACCGGATCAGGTACGTGCGAAATTCGAGTACATCTTCAGCCCCACCCTCTGGCTCTTCTCCGGGTGGAACTGGCAGGCCGTGAGATTATCGCGAGAGACCACCGCGGCGAACGGTTCGGGATAATCGGCTTCCGCCGCGACATCTTCAGGGTTCGCGGCCGCCGCGTGATAGGAGTGGACGAAATAGACCGACGGATCGGGTCCGAGCCCTTCAAGAATCGGAATCGCTTTGCGAACACGGAGCGTGTTCCAGCCCATGTGGGGAATTTTCAACCCCAGTTGGGAGCGAAACCGGACGATCCTTCCGGGCAGGAGGCCCAAACCCTCGTGGAGCCCGTTTTCCTCGCTCACGTCGAACAGAAGCTGGAGCCCGAGGCAGACGCCGAGACAGGGCTTTCCCATCTTCACCGCGTCGATGAACGCTTCGCCCAGACCGGTCCTGCGGAGTTCCGCGACGGCGTCGGCAAACGCCCCCACCCCCGGTAGGATCACGCGACCGGCCTTGCGGACCCGGTCGGGGTCACAGGTGACCTCCGCTTCCTCGCCTACTGCTTCCAAGGCTTTCTGAACGCTACGGAGGTTTCCCATCCCGTAGTCGATGATCGCGATCGTCATTGTCTTGCGCCGATCCTCTTTCGTGGAATCACCGGTTTGTTATAATCGTATCAAGCTCACAGAAAAACGGCCAATGCGCCGGACCCCTCGGAACCGTTCTAAACGGTCCCCTCGACGAATCCTCCGATTCGGCTATACTTTGCACCAGGTTGACGTAATTACACGTGCCGCAAACCAAACTCTCAACGGTGCGGATACGAGGCGCTCATGGCAAGTACCCTGCGAGACGAACTGGCTTCGCTGAAGATCGACCGCCGAAACGGGCCGAGCCCGGTCACGGTCCAGAGACCTTCGCGCGCTCGGGGCGAGGCGGGGATGAAATTCATCTCCTTTCTGCTCTGGATGATCCCGCTCGGCCTGATCGGCTTCGCGGGCTATTACGGGTACACCCAGTACGAAAAGGTTCGATCCAAGCCGGAAGTCCAGGTCGGCATGGTCCAGACGATGACCTCCGGCGAGGCGGAAAAACTCCTGACCGCGAAAGGCTACCTAAAGTCGCGGTATCAGTCGCGGATCGGCACGAGGATTCCGGGACGGGTCGAGA
>JAYUFP010000546.1:0-1552 GCA_043738665.1 Isosphaeraceae bacterium | reverse complement strand
ACGTGACGAGCTCTTCAGACGGGGAGAGCGTGAGTTCGGGAACCTGCGCGAATCCGTCGAAAAGAGGAACGGAAGTCCCGTCGGGATTGAACTGAAGGACGACGAGCCGGTCGTCGTTCTGGACGACGTTCGAGAGCATGCAGTCGACCGACATCGCTTGTTCGAACGACGTCGGATCGGTGCTGGGGTCGGCCGGGTTGAAGACGTAACGGAACCGCGCGACCCCGGGGTCCGGACCTTCGCGATACTGGATGGTCATCGCCCGGACGTTGGGAAGGTTCTGGTACCGAGGGAACCCCGCGGGTTGATAACGATAGACGCCGACCATCGTGGTGCTTCGCGAGAGAGAGGCGTCGGGCGATTCGATCGAGGCGGACGCAGGCATTTCGGTCCTCTCAGCTTGCCATGAGGCCGTGGCGCTTCAACGCGGCGATGAGCGCGTTGACTTTTGCCGCCAGCGTCGCAAAGTTGCCATCGATCATCGTCTGGGAATAATTCGCGCCGACATCGGCGACTGCGTTCGTCGCGGTTCCCGTCGAGTTATCGACAAGAGGGACAAGGGCCGGTGCTTGAGTGGCGGGCGTCACCCCGAAGAACCCGAGCGCCGCGGCATCGGCATTGACGGCCATTACGGGGGCCGCCGCGGCCGACGTCACGACGGAGAATGTTCCCGCGATCGAATCCCCGGATTTGAGCACGAACCCGAGACCGTTCCCGCACGTTTCAGGACCCGTCCGCTCGTCGAGGATCGACAAGATCGTCGAAGCCCCGGTCACGACGGTCGCAATACGGACGTGCGCCGAGGTCGGGAACGACGTCGATGAAGTGAGCAGGCCGGAGTCGGTCAACCAGAGTGTGGCTGTCGAAGATCCAGGAAGAGTGTATGACGAAGCGCCTGGAAACGCGCCGACCGTCCCGTCGGCCTTGCGGTAGGACCCGCCCGTGACACGGACGTTGAGCGAGGCGCTCGGGGTCTCGGTCGGCGTCGCGACGAGTCGACCGATCGCAGCGACCCCGTCGAGGAAATCGGCGTTCGCGTTCAGGGGAACGTCCCAATATCGGTCCGTGGTCGCGGGTTTCCGCAGCAAGGCGTTCGTCGTGAATGTCGTGGACAAGGACGTCACCTCGTTTTCAGGTTGGAGAGGCCAGCCACTGGAGCGTGACCTGCCTTGTGGTCGGGCCGGAGTATCGGTAATTCAACCGACGGCCGTCGCGGGCGGCGGCGGGCGGGCGGGGCGCGGTCGTTACGGTCACCGTGAAAGAAAGGCCGGCGCCACGGTCAAAACCGGCCTTGTCGTAAGGGACGACGGCGAACTGCCATGTACCGCTCGCCAGGCATGCGGAGGTCCAGGAATACGTCGTCGCCGCACGTCCGAATCCGCCGGCGCCGAAACCACCGAGGCCGAACCCGTCGACGATTCGCCGGCCGGGATAAGCGGACACCGCATCCACCGGTTGAGATCGGTCGACCGGACTTCCGGGGGTCGCGGAGCGATAGACATGAAATCCGAGGAGATTATCCGACCCCGTCGGATCGAGATAAGTTCCCCCG
>JAYUFP010000545.1:0-14727 GCA_043738665.1 Isosphaeraceae bacterium | reverse complement strand
TCCAGTTCTTCGGGATTGATCCCGGCGTCGGCTAATGCGGCGCGCATCGCACGAACGCAGGGAGCCGTGTCGGAACTCGGAATCACCAGGTGGTAGGCGTCGCTCGTGGCACCCACCCCGGCGACCTCTCCGTAGACCTTTGCCCCTCGCTTCCTCGCCCGGGAAGCCGATTCGAGGACGAAGAACCCGCCACCTTCGCCCATCACGAAACCGTCACGACCGCGATCGAAGGGGCGCGAGGCTTGCTCCGGGGTGTCGTTACGCTTCGAGAGCGCGCCGAGGTTACCGAATCCCGCCATGCCTAGCGGCGTGGTCCCGATCTCGATGGCACCCGCGAGGCAGATGTCGACCCATCCTCGTTCAACCCATCGTCGGCCTTGCGCCAGCGCGACATTCCCACTGGCGCACGCGGCGGCGACCGTGGCGGAAGGTCCGCTGATCTCCAGGGCTCGCCTCGCGAAAGTCACCAGATCCTCGTTGTCCTGCTCCGGTCGATGAACGCGTTTGCCGTCACCCTGGTAGAGGTCGGCTTCCCAGGTGGCGATCCACTCACAGCCGATCCCCACAACCAAGCCGATCCGCAGTGAGGAGCGCCGGCCCCAGTAACCCGCGTCCTGAAGTGCATCCACGGCCGTCTGGATGAGCAGCTTCTCGCGATACCCGAGCTTCGCGAATTCGGCAGGGTTCCAGCCTTCGGGGGAGGGAAGCGGAGGCAGGCATGCCGCGATCCGGCACGGCTGGTCGACGGGGTCAAAGTGCGTGACCGGGCGGACCGCGGAACGGCCCGCCATCAGGCTGTCGGCCAGTTCGCCGAAGGTGAAGCCGAGCGGGCTGGCAACGCCGACACCCGTGATCCAGACCGCATCCGACGAGTCGCCCATGACGTGACTCCACTTCATTTGATCCGCGATTCTGACGGTCAACCCGCTCGGAACGATCGACGATCGCCTGCCGCGACGCCACGCGCCGGATTATCCTCGATCTCGAACGCCCCTCCGCCGGGCAGGGACGCGAACCAGCGGCGGACTTTGATGCCGTTGCCGGCGTCGGTAAGAAACGCGCCTAACGCGGCGAGGGTCGGGTGCTCCGCGGGCTGACGAGGTTCCGGACCTGCGGCGGCCGTCGGCACCATGCGTAGGTTCAACCGAGTCTGACCGGTGGCCTCGGGGACCAAGGCGAGAGCCACGGCGTGTCCGAACGCCGGAACCACACTATTTCCGGCGAGGTCGGGGATCGGCTCCGGGTCGAAGCCGGTGGCGACGACCCAGACTCCCGGACAACCGCCGTCGTCGCGTGAGGCCAAGCCGGCGAGCAGGGCTTCGGTCAGGTGACCCGGTCCTCCACCCACTCCGTAGTTAAATCCATGAGACTGGATCGCCAGGCTCAATGACCCGGCCGTCGCGTGGAGCGAAAGTGTGGGGATGATCATCGGTGACATGCCTGACGCGCCCATTCGCAAGAAGCGGTCGATCACCATGGCCGAAGCGACCCGCCCGAGAAAACGGGGCGAGGCGATCACGGCCCAATCGGCGAACGAACGGTCGCGCCATCCCGCCTCGTCAGCCGCGCGAAGCAACGCCGCCAGACCGAGAACCGTCTGAGGGTCGGCGTGCTTCAGAAGCGAAACGGGAATTTTTGTACCCAGGCTCGGACCGGGATTCTTGCGAAGCGCGGCAATCTCCTCGAAAGGCACGCGCAGGTATGCGTGGGCCTCCACGGGGCAACCGATCGGGTCGCTGGGCACTGCGTCGGAGTCGAATTCCGAGTTGTCGTTCAAGGGGAATCCTTTCTCCTTGAAAAACCAAACCGTGCGTCCATCAGGCATGCTCCTGCCCGGGGTCAGGCCGCGTTCGACTGCGCGGACCCTGTAAGCTTCGCCTGAAGCATGTCAAGCAGGTCGCGCACCGTCACGATCGACGTGACATCCTCGCTCGCGATTTTGACCTTGAGCTTGCTCTGGATCTCGACGATCAGGCTGAACATGTCGACCGAGTCAAGCCCGAGACCTTCCTGGAGGTCTTGGTCTTCGCGGACCTCGGAGTACGTCTCGCCGGTCGTTTCTTCGAGGAGCTCGGTCAAGACCTGCCGCAATTCCTGTCGGTCCATGGACGACCCCTTCTCCTAAGAATGAGACCGGCGCGGCCGGCCATCTGGGCTCTCAAGATACGCTGACTCAAGAATCCGCGGGAGGAGATCCGGCGGATCGGCGGGCGCGAGGCTGACCTCGTTTCCGAAACAGGTGTGGTGCAAAGGGTGTGCCGCGAACGGCTTCGGACTCCGCGGCGGCCGTGGCTTGGAGCATTCGGTTCTCGACGAGCACACGGTACGTTTCGATCCCCGCCCGATCGATGTCGTCGGGAATCGCGACGGCCTCTCCTGTGACCACGTAGCACTTGCAAAACGGCTTCGGGACGGCGAACCTGTCCCAGCTCTTCGCTCGCCAGGCGCGTGAATAGGCAATGCCGACCGGCACGATCGGGAGCCCGGAGCGCGAGGCGAGGATGATGAGCCCGGGTTGAACCTGTCGCCTTGGACCGCGCGGGCCGTCCGGGTGGAAGATAAGGTGCGCGTGCCGGCTCGAATCCCAGAGTTCGACGAGAGCGCCACTCCCCCCGCGCGTCGACGACCCGCGGATCACTCCGAAACCGAGCCATTGGGCGGCTTGTGCGACGAGCTCCCCGTCGGCATGCTTGCTGATCAGAACCTTTACCCGAGTCTTGAACCGAACCGGCGCGAGTAAGGATTCGTGCCAGAACGCGTACACGAACCGCGCCTGGTCGGGATCGGCCGGGTGTGGGATCGAGTCCCGGTTAATGATTCGATAGCGAACCGTCGCCATCCACGCGCGGATGAGCACGGAGGCGAGGAACGCCACGACCCGGATGTGTCGCGGGTTGCGAAGTTTCATGGAGTGAGGCATCCTTGCCGAACCGACCCGACGGACTCATCCGTCCTACCGATTTTGATCGTCATCGGGATCGTCGGGCTTGAGCGGCATCCGTCGCTCGCGCCGAATCCTCCAACGATCCTTGCGCGGTTACCCTACCGAAAAGGTCATCGTTTGCGAAGCCGAATTACGATCCCTCAACGCCCGAAATAGGCGGCAGGGGGATAGGCCGGCTTGGGACCGTACGCCGGGGCATAGACACCGAAGGCCGGTGCGGTGGGTTGAGCGCCAGGCCGGAACGGCAGGGCGAAGGTGCGATAGGATGTCGTGGAAGGGCTGTACGTTTCGTATGGATTCGGGTTGCCGGTGCGCCACAAGCCCGTCCCCAAGGATCCGGGCAAGATCCGGCTCGGCGCGTACCCGTACCCGTAACCCACCCCGAACGGCGACGCGAATTCAGAATACCCGCGAACCGACCCGTAACTCGGGACTCCGAAACTGGTTCCGTAATATCCGGGGGCCTCGTAAAAGCCGGGAGCCGCCACGCCCCCGCCCGTCTGAGCCGGAGCCCTCGTGGGTCCTGTCGCAAAGGCGAGCGCCGTGAGGCCTCCGACCCAAACCGCTCGGACCCGTCGGGACGCCATCGGTCACCCTCCCCACTCGCTCTGAGTTGCTTCACCACGCGACGACGCGTCGCCTCGATGCTTGTTCTATTGTGCGCTATGCTCGGACCTCGGCAAAGCCGTGGTCGCGATCCCGAAATTTTGGCTTCCCAAAAAAATCTGTTGATCTCGACGGAAAGTCTATTGCCGTAGGACGAAATGGTCGTGTAAGGTTAGGGTCGGAAGTATTGAGCCGGTCGAGAGTGCGCGCTTTTTAAGAAGTCATCGCGAGTCCTGGAGAAATTGATGGCGATCGTGGAGGAGACGGCGGGGGATCGGCGGTCCTTGGAGGAAGTGCATGGCACTGTGGCCGTGCATTCAGGCTCGCGAAACCCGCTCAAGCGGCTCTTTGCATTCATGGGGCCGGCCTACCTGGTGAGTGTCGGTTACATGGACCCGGGCAACTGGGCGACCGACCTGGAAGGGGGCGCGCGGTTCGGCTACGCCCTGATCTGGGTGCTGGTCATGTCCAACCTCATGGCCGTGCTGCTCCAGACACTCTCCGCGAGGCTCGGCGTGGTGACCGGCCATGACCTCGCCCAGGCGTGCCGCGCCGAGTATTCGCGAGGCGTCAACGCGATTCTCTGGGTGCTCGCCGAGATCGCCATCGCCGCGTGTGACTTGGCCGAGGTACTCGGGACGATCATCGCTTTGAAGCTCCTGTTCGGGATTCCGTTGCTCTGGGGCTGCCTCGTCACCGCGTTCGACACGTTTATGCTCCTCTGGCTCCAGCGCTGGGGGATGCGGGCGCTTGAGGCGATGATTCTCGTGCTCGTGGCGACGATCGGGGCTTGTTTCTTCTTTCAGATCCTCATGGCGAAGCCCGACCTTGCGGGAGTGATCGCGGGTTTCCGGCCGACGCTCCCTCCCGGCGCGCTCTTCGTCGCCATCGGGATTTTAGGGGCGACGGTCATGCCCCATAACTTGTATCTCCACTCGGCTTTAGTGCAGTCCCGCCGGATCGGTCCCGACGCCGCGAGCAAACGGACCGCGTGTCGCTATAACCTGATCGACTCGGCGATTGCGTTGAACGCCGCCTTCTTCGTCAATGCGGCGATCCTGATCCTCAGCGCCGCGGTCTTTTTCCGGCACGGGATCGAAGTTACGAGCATCGAGAGGGCGTATGAGTTGCTCCCGCCCTTCCTCAACTCGTGGGCCCCGATCCTCTTCGGGATCGCCTTACTGTGCGCAGGTCAAAGCTCGACTCTGACCGGGACGCTTGCCGGGCAGATCGTGATGGAAGGCTACCTCCACCTCCGGATCGCTCCCTGGTTGCGGCGCCTGGTGACACGCTCGATCGCGTTGGTCCCCGCGGTCGTCGTGATCGCGACCAGCGGCGAAGGTTCGACGCAACGGCTGCTTGTTCTCAGCCAGGTGATCCTGAGCCTACAACTCTCATTCGCCGTGATTCCGTTAATTCACTTCACGTCGAATAAAAAGAACATGGGCGAGTTTGCGACGCCGATGTGGGCCCAAGGTCTTGCCTGGCTCACCGCCGCGGTGATCGCCGGACTCAACGGAAAGCTGGTTTACGATCAGATTTTGAACTGGGTGGAGATGGCGAGAGCGTCGGGACTGTCGATGGGGCCGATCCCACTTTCGTGGGTCGTTTCGACTTTGCTTTTTGGGGTCTCGGCCGGAGTCCTGATGCTCCTGGGCTGGGTGACCGTCAAGCCTTGGGTGCGGCCGTCGGCCCCCTGGGCACCTGTGCCGAGTGTTCAACTCGACTGGGTCGACGCGTTACGTCCCCGCCCCCTGGGAACGATCGGCGTGGCGCTCGAACACAACCGCAACGACGGCGAAATCCTCAACCGGGCGCTGAGCCTTGCCGTCCCCGGAAAAACACGCCTCGTCTTGCTGCATGTGGTTGATACTCCGCTCTCGCGGATCTACGGACCCGAAACGGCCGACCGCGAGACCCTGGGCGACCGCCGCTACCTGGATGAAGTCTCCTCGGCGCTCGCGGGGATCGGCTTTGAGTCGACTCCCGCGTTGCTCCACGGCCCCGATCGTGCCGTTGAACTTGTCGGATACCTCAAGAAACACCCCGTCGACCTCCTCGTCGTCGGTTCCCACGGCCACGGGTTGGTGCGCGACTTGCTTTACGGACAGACCGTCGATAAGGTCCGCCATAACCTGGAGGTGCCCATGCTGATCGCCCGCCCGGGTCGCGTCCCTGTCGAATCCGGTCCCGATCCGACAGGACATATTGCTCAAACCCCGGGCACGCCCTCGTCTGCCGAGATGGTCTGATTTTGGCGGGATGTCGTGCCGGAATTTTTCATTTAAGCGTTCTTAGCCGCGAATTATTTTGTACCCAGTTGATCGGTTTCTCCGAACGGATAAGATAGCCACCTCTGTGTGTGCCCGGAACGAACGATTCGCGACGTGTCATCGTCGTTTCAAGCGTCCCCCCTCCGCCTCGTTTTCCTAAATAGTCGGCTTATCCTGGCCAGTGGTTCTTGGTCCTGAGGTCGATGTGGACCCGAGGGTATCGGCCCGAGAACGGCTCTTCGGCTCGGCCTGACGCGTTATTGCCCGGATCGGATGCACCGAAATCAGATCGGTGCGTCATCACCGATGAGTGATTCCGTGACCTGCCAACGTTGCAATCTCCCAATCATCGGCACTCGATATTCCTTTCGGGTGGATACGGACCCTCCGATCGCCTCGGTCGATGTGGTCGATGTTTCCATCTGTCCCGCCTGTCTTGAATCGATGCAACGATGGATGGAACGTAGGCAGCGGAATGCGAACTCATTGACGCCTGAATCCGATGAGATCAAGGCGTCGTCCGCAACGCGGACGAAGTCCGGGAAGTCGCGTAAAAAGTCTCGTAAGGGCCGATCGCGACATGATGATCCGTTGAAGCGGGCGGAAGGCTGGTTGCGGCTCCGTGCCGGAATGGTGATCAGTTTGGTGGTCACGGCGTTCGCCGTTTTGTTTGTTCTGGTCGCAGTCGAGATCGCCGTTTTCACACGGCGGAAGGCGAGCGGCACGGAAACGACGGAGACGTCGGTCCTCAGCGCTCCGGTGCTGCCGCCGGTTGACCTCGACGATCCCGACGAATTACAATAATCACTGGCTAGACATGGGTTTCCGTCGGGAATCGAGCCGCCAAGACGCGATGGCGATCACGTATTACAAGCGGTTCCGCATGGAAGTTGACTTGGAGGCTCCCTGCACTCCCGGGCCACTCCCGGACCCGTACGGCTGGGTGGGTTGGGACGAGACCCTGATCGACCTCCACGCGGAAGTCAAGTACCTCAGTTTTCGCGACGAAATCGACGCGTCGGTATTCCCTTGCCTCGGCGACCGAATCGGTTGTCAACGCCTCATGCGAGAAATCCGCCGAAAGCCGGGCTTTCTCGGCGAGGCCACATGGCTGATCCTGAGCCCTGAGGGGTTTATCGGCACCGTTCAGGGGGTCATGGACCGAGGTCCAATCGGCGCGATCCAGAATGTCGGTGTCGTTCCCGAGTACCGTGGAATGGGTCTGGGGAAAGCCTTGATCCGCAAAGCCCTGGAAGGCTTCCGCCGCGCCGGTTTGCGCCAGGCGTATCTTGAGGTGACCGCGGAGAATGCCGGCGCGGTGAAACTCTACCGCGAGGTCGGCTTCCGACGTGCCAAGACCCTCTACAAAGCCGTGGACGGTTGAGGCCTCGCCGGGGCGGTTTCATTTTCGACGTGGAATTGCTCGGGATGCCCGATGCCCGACGTTCAACGACCAAGAATCGAGACCGCGATCGACCTCAGATCTCTTAAAGTCCGTCCCGAAAGGAAATGGCTAGGAAATGGCTGATGACGGATCGGAAAGAGCGAATGCGGAGTTTTCCCGTCGGTTTTCTCGCATCGGTCATCGGCCATTGGTCATCCGCCATCGTTTTTCTCCGGGAAACTTCCGGGACAGACTCTGAGTCTTCCTTCGGTCATCGATCATCGGGCATGGGTCATCTCGGTCCATCGCAAACCAAACGGCCGTGAAGGCCTCGCCCAATGGTGTAGACAGTCCGCTCTTGAGCGACCACATTAGGAGTTGAGGAGCGCCGTCGCTCGTCGACTCGCCCTCCCGAGATCCCCCCGACGTTTCCACTTTCCGCGAGACTCGCCCGTGCCGCAAATCGCACCCGCATCCCCGTTGATCCAACGTCACGTCTACCCCAACGGCTTGATGCTCGTGGCCGAAACGATGCCGAGCGTGCGGTCGGCGGCCTTCACCATGTTGTTGCCCGCCGGCGCGGCTTACGACCCGCCCGGCCGCGGCGGCGCGGCGAGCATGCTTTCGGAATGGATCACACGAGGGGCCGGGGAACGGGATAGCCACGAATTGCTTTCAGCCCTCGACGACCTCGGGGTCAACCACGGCGAAAGCGCGCAAACCCTCCACACGAGCGTCGCGGCGGCGACGCTCGGCAGAAACGTGATCCCCGCGCTGGAGATCTTCGCCGACATCGTGCTTCGCCCGCGTTTCGACCACGAGGAAGTCGAACCGATCCGGGCGCTGGCCCTTCAGAACCTTTCGAGCCTTGAGGACGACCCGGGCACGAAAGTCATCTACGAACTCCGCCGTCGCCATTTTCCGTCGCCGTGGGGGTGTCCCGCGCCCGGAACTCCTGAAGGGGTCGCGGCGGTCACTCCCGACGAGCTCCGCGACTTTCACGCCCGACTTTACCGCCCCAATGGCGCGATCCTCGGGGTCGCGGGGGCGATCGACTGGGCGGACTTACAGGACGCCGTCGGTCGTCTTTTTGGGGACTGGAAACCGAGCGCCGATCCGAGCGTTCACGAAACCCCGACCGGGCCGCCGCGCGACCATATTTCTCGCGAGACCCAACAAACCCAGATCGCGCTGGCCTATCCCTCGGCGACCGTCGAGAGCCCCGACTACTACCGATCCCGCGCCGCCGCCGCCATCCTTGGGGGGTACTCGTCCGCGCGTCTGTTTACCGAAGTCCGCGAGAAACGTGCGTTGTGCTACTCGGTCTACGCCAGTTACGAAAGTCAAAAGGAACGCGCCGCGGTCCTCTGCTACGCGGGGACGTCGACCGACCGCGCCCAGGAGACGCTGGACGTCACCCTCGCCGAGATCAACCGTCTCAAACGCGAAGGCGTCGAGGCCGAGGAGCTCGACACGATGCGCGCGGGTCTGAAGAGTTCCCTCATCATGCAGCAAGAATCGAGCATGAGCCGATCAGGCTCGCTCGCCTCGGACCTGTACTACCTCGGCCGCGTCCGTTCGATCGATGAGATCTCCGAAGCGCTCGACGCCCTGACCCCGCAGTCGGTCTCCGATTACGCGGCGGGGCTCGATCTCGACGCGATGACGATTTTAACGCTGGGGCCGGTGCCATTGACACTTCCCGACTGAGAGTTCGACGTGCTGAATTGCCTTTTCTGGAACTTTCGAAGTGACGACCCCCTCGGGGAAGAACTCATCACGCGCCTGGTGGCCCATCATAACGTCGATATCCTCGTACTTACGGAATCCAAACTCAACTCGAACGCCTTGCTGGGCGCGCTTCGGAGCGTGGATCCGATCTTTGAGAGTCCGGCCGATCAACACCGACGATTCCAGATCTTCACAAGATTTCCCGGACATTTTCTCGCTCGGTATCGTGAGGACGACTGGATCTCGATTCGTCGTCTGTCAATTCCCGGACGAAAAGAGATCCTTTTCGCCATGATACATTCTGTATGACCGGAGAAATTACAATCGAGACGCCCAGCATTCATTAAGTCGCTCGGTGTATCAGACACTTTACGGGGCGGAAATCGTCGCCGGCCACTCGCGGACGATCTTATTCGGTGATTTCAACATGAACCCGTTCGAAAATGGGATGATCGATTCGGGAGGTTTCGGAGCGATGATGACCAGGGCTCTCGCTTCGCGACACTCCACTGAAGATCCACGCGGACCACAGAGGTTCTACAACCCGTTTTGTTCGCGGATGGGCCGGGAACTCCCCGACCCGCCCGGAACGTATTACTGGCGGAACATAAAAGATCCATTTAATATTTATTGGCATTGCCTCGATCAGGTTTTAATTCGGCCGGCTCTCTTTTCTTCATTTCGAGACGAGGATCTGAGCGTATTGACGTCGATCCCCGGTCCAAATGCGGACTCGATCAATTGAGTCAGCCCCAAAAGGAAACACTGGGAGTTGATGTTTTCAGACCATCTTCCGATCCTTTTTGGAATTCACCCGCCGAAGGAGGTCGTCAATGCCGACCAGCCATGAAGACTTCTGGCCGTCCGCCTTTCCGCCGGTGCAGGATGAGTCTCCCCCCGTCGCGCTCCTCAGGGAGCAGGCCGAATTGCTCTCCGGGAAAACCGGCAATCACGTCGAAGGCGTCATCACGACCACCGTCCTGGAGGATATGGTTTACCATTCACTGTACATGCGAGCACAGGCCCTTGGCGACTACATGTACAAGATTGTTTCACTCGCTCATCCCGTCACCAATGCGAGCGATAATCCCTTTCCCCTGGATGCAGTCGTCTCGGGCGGCTCCGGCCTTCCCCGAAAGATCGACGACATGGGAGAGTTCAAGAAATGGTTGAGGAGCGCGCTCACTTCGAATGGAGTCCTGGCGACCGTTTCATTCTTGATTAAGCAGAGCGAACTTGCTTCATCGGTCTCTTGAGAAAGTTGGTGCACGCCCATGAAATTCCACAACACGGTCCTCGAAAACGGCCTCCAGGTCATCGCCGAGCTCGGCGAGGAAGCGCGGTCCGTCGCCGCGGGGTTCTTCGTCAAGGCGGGGAGCCGCGACGAGGCCCCCGAAGTGGCCGGCGTCTCGCACTTTCTTGAACATATGGTCTTCAAAGGGACGCCCAACCGCGACGCCCTGGCCGTCAACCGCGACTTCGACCGCGTGGGCGCCAAGCATAACGCGCAGACCTCCGAGGAGGACACGCTGTACCATGTGACGTGCCTTCCCGAGTACCTCCCCCGGTCGTTCGAGGTCCTCTCCGACATCCTCCGACCGTCGCTCCGAGAGGACGACTTCGACACCGAGAAGAAGGTGATCATCGAAGAAATCCGGATGTATCAGGATAACCCGATGTCCGTGGCGTATGACGCCGCCAAGGCGCTCCACTTCGGGCCTCACCCGCTCGGCCAGAGCATCCTCGGCACCGTCGAGTCGATCGAGGGGATGAAGGTCGATCGGATGCGCGACTACTTCGCGAAGAAATACAGCCCCTCGAACATCGTGCTCGCGGTCGCCGGGAGGACCGAGTGGGACCAGGTCGTCGCGCTCGCGAAGGAGCACTGCGGGACCTGGGCCGGGACCGACACCGACCGGCAGGCGGTCGCCCCCAAAGGCACTTTTGGATTCCAGGCGATTCTCCGCGACGACGACCAGCAACAGACCCTGATCGGAGTCAACGACGGACCCCCGCTGGAGAGCGACGACCGCTTTGCCGCGCAACTCCTGGCCACGGTCCTCGGCGACCACACCGGCTCCCGCCTCTACTGGGCCTTCGTCGACCCCGGCCATGCCGACGGCGCGGAGCTTTCGTACCAGGAGTACAACCAGGCCGGCGCGTTTTTCAGCTTCCTCAGCTGTTCTCCGGAAGACGCCCGGGAGAACCTCGGCAGATTGACCGAGGTCTACCGAGAGGTCATGTCCAAGGGCGTCTGCGCCGAGGAGCTCGTCCGCGCCCAGAACAAGGTTCTCTCCCGCTCGGTCCTCCGCAGTGAACGGCCGATGGGGAGGCTGTCGTCGCTCGGGTTCCAGTGGACCTATCGTCGCGAATACATGACGGTGGCCGAAGAACTCGACGCCTACGGCAAAGTCACCGTCGCCGACCTCCGCCGCATCCTCGACCGCTGGCCGCTTCTGCCGATGACCGTCGTCTCCGTCGGCCCGACGACCGATGTGAAAGCCGTGATTTAAGGGGAGGAGTACCGCCGTGAGCACATCCACACAGATCACGATGGCACAATACGACGAGATGATCCGCCAAGGCCGGTTCGAGACCCGGGAAGAACGCCACGTCGAACTGATTTTCGGCGAGATCCTCCCTATGAGCCCGATCAACGCGGCCCACAGCTTTCTCGTCTCGCGGCTCGTTCGATGGAGCATCGAAACGTTACCCGAAGAGCTTGTTCACGTCGTCGCCCAAGGACCGGTCGGAATCCCGGCGCTCGACAGCGAACCCGAGCCGGATCTGATCTGGGCGAAGGCCGGAGATTATTCGACGAAACACCCCAGACCCGAGGACGTCCACCTCATCATCGAGGTCTCAGACAGCAGTCTCTCGAAAGACCGCGGCCTCAAGGCCCGCCTCTATGCCGAGGCGGGTATTCTCGAGTACTGGATCGTCAACGTGAAGGCCCGTCGCGTCGAGGTCCGGCGCGACCCGCAAGGCAACGCCTATCGGTCGGTGGAAGTCTTCCGACCCGGCCAGGACGTTTGCCCGCTCGCGTTTCCAGGAATCGCGTTCCCCGTCAGTCGGATATTCCCGTCGTAGTGACGGTCGTCAGTTCCCCATCCGCGCTCCGCGTCCGATTGAGGAGTACCGCCGTGAGCACCTCGACAAAGATCACGATGGCGCAATACGACGAGATGATCCGTCAGGGCGTGTTCGAGCCCGGCGAGGAGCACCGCGTCGAACTGATCTACGGCGAGATCATTCCCATGCGCCCGATCAATGCGCCGCACACTTACCTTGTCGGCCTGATGACCGAGTGGAGTTTCGACGTTTTACCCAGGAAACAGGTTTTCGTCAGTCCGCAGGGCGCCATCATCATTCCTTCACTCGACAGCGAACCCCAACCCGATCTCGTGTGGGCTCGGCGACGAAATTATAGAACCCAACTGCCGTCTTCGACCGACATCCTGCTCCTCGTCGAAGTGTCGGATCGTAGTCTCTCGAAAGACCGTGGCCTCAAAGCCCGACTCTACGCCGAGGCCGGTATCATCGACTACTGGATCGTCAACATCAACGGCCAGCGCGTCGAGGTCCGACGCGACCCCGACGGCTCGACCTATCGTTCGATCGAGACCTTTCACGCCGGCCAGGAAGTTCACCCGCTCGCGTTTCCCGATGTTTCGCTGCCGGTCGAATCGATTTTCCCCGCCTGATGGCTCGTCCGTATCGATCGGAGACGTTTCGAGAAGCGACCCGGAGGAACCGATGAATACCGCCGTCCGCATCACTTACGATCAGCTCCTGGAGATGCTCGAAAACGGGTTCATGGCCGATTCCGAGGAACGCTTTGAACTCCTCTCGGGCGAGATCCGCCTCATGACGTTGCCAAAGCCGCCGCATCACTTTCTCGTCGATGAGTTAAACGAATGGAGCTTCGAAGTCCTCAAACCCGGCACGGTTCGCATCCGCGTCCAGAACCCCGTCGGGATTCCCGAGCTTGACAGTATGGTGCTCCCCGATGTCGCCTGGTTGAAACGGATCGATTACTCGAACCGGCACCCGCTCTCCGACGACGTCCTGCTCATGATCGAGGTCGCGGATAGCACGCTCTCGAAAGACCGGAGAAGAAAAGGCAACATCTACGCCTCGGCCGGAATCGCCGACTTCTGGATCGTGAACGTCGCGAAACGCCGACTGGAAATTCGACGCGATCCCCAAGGAGGAACGTACCGGACCGTGCTCACACTCAAGCCCGGAGAAGAAGCCAGACCTCTGGCCTTTCCCGACGTTTCGCTGCCGGTCTCCCGACTCTTCCCCGATCGCGACCCGAATTGATGCGAATCGTCAGCCTGCTTCCTTCGCTCACCATCCGCAACTCAAACCGTTCAAAACACGGACTCACCGCTGAGATCACAGAGAGATCAGAGAGATCAGAGAGATCAGAAAGAGAATGAACGAAAACGGATGTCGATGTTGTGTCCGAAGTGGTTTGCGCCAGTTTGCGCATTTCCTCTCCGCGATCTCAGCGATCTCGGCGGTTCGTTTCCGAATTTGTGGCTCTCGCCCGACTCGACTTCGCAATCCGCCCACGACGGGGAGACGAGACGTCGCGACCCGGGCGCTCATTTGGAGCCGGGTTCCGCCCCCTTGCGGGAGAGATAACCGGGTCCGGCTCCCCAGGCTTCCGGGCCAAGCCTCTGGACGTCGAATTCGTAAGGCAATCGAGGGTCCGACGGACTCGTCACGCCTTGCTTGGCTAAGGGGCCGACGACCTCGCCGTAGCGGACACGGGCCTCGTCAAACCGTCTGCGGGCCTCCTCAAATTCCATGCGCTTCTGGTCCAGGCTTTTCCTCAAGCCCAGGACGATCGTCTTCTGCGCTTTTTCGGCCCGATCCTTTCGCGCGAAAAAGTCAGCCACGATCTGTTCGTTCGTCTCGGGCTCCACCATCGTCGTGGATTTCTTCGAGAGCACGCGCGACGGTTCCGAAGGTGCCGCCGCGATGGCGATCGCGGACACCATGAGCGAGGCCACGGCGATGATGACTGCCTTCCGTGTTGCCACCCGAAGTCCCCTTCCGCAAAACAAAGTCGATTTCTTGCGTGAACACGTTCGCGAAAGTGCCGTAAGCACCTGTTTAACATTTAAGCAAGGCTCTTGATGAATTTCGGGGTGGTCTCGTCTCCAAGCCCCGTCAAGGCGAAAACAGTCGCCGCGGCGGATTCCGTCGAGGGCCTGGATCCGAGGAGCTTACGCGAATGTCGAAGACGGCAAAACGCGACCCGGGGCCGACTTCGAGGCCCGTCGATCCACGCAATCACCCGACCACGCTGCTAAGCCGTTTCAGGATGCGGACTTCCACAACTCACTGAGTTGATCGTCAGATCCCCTGTCCCAATTGAATTCCCCCGCTCCACTTTTCCCCCGCCTTTTCAGACCTCGCCAAACACGAATTTTCTGGCGAAAGAAGAGCCTATACATTCTTCTTGAAACAGAACTGCGGCGTAATACGCTAACAATAGCCTTTTAATGCCGTCCGGATTTCTTGAATTCGCGGGGGCGCGATTCTGACGTGTTTCCTGATTTCATCACTCCAGGCGACGACGAATCGAGTCGGTTCCCATGTCGTAATCGGAATGACCCTCCTGTCCGTTTCGAGAGAACTCAGGCCGGGAGGGCCGATGCGATCGGCTGGGATCGTAAGGAACCGCGAAAAAATAACTTGAGCAAATCCACGTCTGTTGCTGGGTGCCACGTGGTTCGGTACTCCGAACCCGTGCGGGACGGCCAAGGCTGGCG
>JAYUFP010000544.1:0-5057 GCA_043738665.1 Isosphaeraceae bacterium | reverse complement strand
TGTCCGAAAGCCGGATGCGGGAAACCCGCCCGTCCGGTTTGATGAGCGGGGAGTGGAAACGGAGCCTCGGGCCACCGCGCCACTCCTCGACTCTACTTCCATCTGGAGGCGGTGGATTGAATCTCAATCCAATCGTCGGCGGTGGGTCATACTGATCGGGAAGTCAAAATGATTTTCATTCACGCAAACGTTCGGCAACGCGAGGCGATCAGTCCGGTCGCCTTGGTGAGGTCGATGTCGGCGATCAGCAGGCCTTCCTCGCCGTAGGGCTGGTAGCTCAAGAGGGTGCCGTCGGGGTTCACGATGGCGGAGGTGGTCGGGGAGCCGGGGCTAGCGAAGTTGACGGTCGCGAAGTAGCAGGTGTTCTCGGCGGCGCGGCAGAGGGCGGCTTTTTCGTGGAAGGTGTTGGCAGGGTCGGCGAAGGTCGTGGGACGGTAGGAACCGTGCTCGGCCTCGTGGAACTGCGGGTGAAACACGACGTGGGCTCCATTTCTCGCGGCCCAACGGACGGTCTCAGGATACCTCCACCCTTCATGGCAGATCGCAATGCCGAACGTCAACGGGCCGGCCTGGAACACCCTGCGGGAGGTACCCGGGGTGTAGGTGCCTTCTTCCGAAGGGTCGATCTGGACCTTGTCCTGAAATCCTTCGATCGATCCGTCGTCGTTGATCACAAGGGCGGTCGCGACAAGCCCACCTTCGACGACGCGCTCCGTCCCCAGAACGACCGTAATCTTTGCTTCCGCGGCCGCCTCGGCGATGGCCGACCAGGCGCGTTCGAGGAACTCAGGATCGGGAGGCGGCACGTTCTTGCCGACTGCCCGATAGCCGGGGACAAAACACTCCGGAAAGCCGACGACCCGCGCCCCCTTCTCAGACGCCTGCCCGATCGCCGCCACGGCAAGAGTGATCGACTCCGCGGGTGTGGCCGGGAACCTGATGTTGGCAAGCGCGATCCGGACGAACTTCACGTGTTTCGCTCATAGGGACAGGACATAAGTAACTTCCCGATTCGCAGACGTACCATGTAGGCTGGGTCTCGACCCAGATTTCCTCTGACTCAGCGGTTCCATGAACCTCGTCCACAAGGCGCTGGGTCAAGACCCAGCCTACGTTTTCGCGAGGAATCTCGGAAAGTTATTTCCGGCCCGTTCCATAAGGGAAAATGTGCCAGGCACCGTTCATCGGGTCGCCTATTTCCAGAACAACGCCTTCTCCGCAGTCCGCCGTAACAGCCATTCCCGGTCGTTTTGGCTCAGAAAATCCAGCTTCGCGATCAAGCCGATGCTCTCGGAATATTTCTGCGAGACGACCTGGAACGGGCAGTCGCTCTCCCACATGCAGCGCTCGGGTCCATACGCTTTGACCACTCGCTGGATCATCGGCGCGAGATCGAGGTAGGGGGGAGTCTTCTTCCCCAGGGCGTAGAACGCGCCGACCTTGATGAGCATCTTCTTGTGCTTCGCCAGGGCACACAACGCGTCGATGTCCTCATCGCGGATCATCCCGCCGGTCCCGATCCGGCCGAGGTGGTCGATGATGACGGTCGTGTCCGGGTGCTTGCCGCACATCCGGTCGATCTCGGCGAAGCCCGCGGCATCGATGAGGCAACTCAGGGCTTGATTGGTCTTCGCGGCGGTCGCGAACATAGCCTCGTAGCCCGCGGGCTGGAGCCAGGTGGCCGAGGGCTGTTTACTGTACGAAGGATGAATCCGGAAGGCCCGGACGCCTTGGGGAAGCAACGCCCGCATCGCCCCGTCGGGCTTGGGTGCCAGCGGGTCGACGATCGCCGTGCCCACGAATCGGTTGGGGTAAAGCTTGATCATGTCGAGCATGTACGAGTTGTCGAACTCGTAGTAGCTCATCTGGATGAGGTTGACCCGTCCGACCCCCGAAGGCCGGCACGTCGCCAGAAGCTCTTCGGCCGTGAACGACTTGGGCATCATGTCGGCGACGGTGAACCCCTTCGCCAGCGGGTAGTGGGCGACGTCGGGGGTCCAGATGTGCGAGTGGGCGTCGATGTAGGGTTCGAGGGCCAAGGTCGGTTCTCCAGGTTCGACGCTCGCCGTAGAGCTTGACCTTGGATTGCGGGAGCTTGCTCCCGCTTTCGGGCGGTGTCGAAAGCGGTTGCAAGCTCCCGCACTCCAAAGTCGTCTATGCCAGTACCTCGGGAATCACTTCACCCCCGGGAACGAGCCCCATCGGCCTCCCTTGTCGGTCGGTCAATGTGGTCGCGGGGTCGATCCCCATCAGGTGATAGATCGTGGCGAGGATGTCTTTGGGGGAGACCCTGCGTTCAACGGGGTCGCTGGCGATCTTGTCGGACCGTCCCACGACGTTCCCTCTCTTGATCCCTCCGCCCGCCATCAACACCGAGTAGCAGCGCGACCAGTGATCCCGGCCACCGCCGCGGTTGTTGTCGAGTCGCGGGGTCCTGCCGTGCTCACTGAGGCAGACGACCAGGGTCTCGTCGAGCTGTCCTCGCCGGTCGAGGTCGACCAGCAGGCCGGAGAGCGTCTGGTCGAGGCCGGGAAGGAGTTCGTCCTTCATGCGGGGGTAGTGGTCCCAGTGAGTATCCCATCCCGTGCCTGCAAGACCGAACTCGTCCCAGAAGACGGTCAGGAACCGGCCTCCCGCTTCCACCAATCTGCGGGCGGTGAGCGTCGCTTGGCCGAAGAGGGTCATGCCGTAGAGGTCGCGGGTGGAGGCGTCCTCTTCGCTCAGGTCGAAGGCGCGGCGGAATTTGTCGGAGCCGAACATGGTGTAGGCCATCGACCGCTGCCGGTCGACCCCCGTCGATGTCGCCGCGCGGTCCATGTCCTTGCGTGATTCTTCAAGCTGTTCGAGGAGCGTGCGACGCTTATCGAGCCGGTCGAGCGTGAGGCCGGGCTCGAGGTCGCCGACGGCTCCGAGCCGGAACCGGCTCTTCTCGGTCACGCCTCGGTAGGGCTCGAAGTCGTCCCAGACCTTGTCGGTGAGGGTCTTTTTAGCCTTCTTGGTCCCCTCGCCGACGAACTCGGTGAACGTCGGATCCCAGGCCGCTCCAAGGAATCCTCCGTAAGGGCCGGCACGGGCGACTTCTCCGACGCGTTGACTGCTGAAGGCCCAGGGGAGGACGAGGTTCCTGGGGATCTCCGCGCGCCTGGGGTCGGCCTTTCTTCCCGCTTGTTCGACGTAGTCGACCACCGACCCGATGAACGGCCAGTGCGCGGGGTCTCGCGGGTTCAATTCCATCGGCGCTGTGATCGCGGACAGACCCGTCGTGGCGAAGGCGACGCCGTGAAGCGGATAGGGGTGCGAGACCGTCCGGATGACGGTGACCTTGTCCATGACCCGTGCCATCCGCGGGAGCAGCTCGCAGACGTCCATTCCGGGGACGCTCGATGGGATCGTCCCCAACTCGCCGCGGATCTGCACCGGGGCGTCCGGCTTGGGGTCAAAAGTCTCAAGCTGGCTGGGCGAGCCGTAAAGGAAGAGGAGGATACACGACTTCGCCTGCCCGAAACGGCCGAGGTTCAAGGGCTTGGCGGGCTCCGAACCGATCGCGAGGCTTTCACCGAGTCCCAGACCGAGCAGGCCGCTCGCCCCGACGTGCAACAAGTCGCGACGCGTCAGGCCGTCGCACAGGCGTTTGGGACTTCCGAGAACCCGGATCATGGGCGTTTCACTCCGGAATCGTCGATCGTGGAGTCGAACTGTCCTACAGTATGCCAGATTCAAGGAGTGTTCAACAACAATCGGGAAGAGTTGTGGGTGGGACGCGGGAGGGGAGGGCGACGGCTGGTGGTGGGGACGCCCACGACCCCTCGTGACGTCCACCACCCGCCGAACCGCTCAACCCGAGGGTCGAACTTCATACCATCCTCGTCCGGAAGTAAGAGGTCAAGCAGAAAACACGTTGGTTTGGAATTTTATATGAAAAAGCCATGAAGGCTGAGTCATCACTCGGCCCTCATGGCTTCTTGCTCTCGAATCCATGGAATTATCGCACGACCGCTTGAAACATCACCCTGCCTTCGACGCCCGGCTGAAGGGTCGCCGGAAGTACCCATTTCAACTCGACGCCGCCGACTTTATTCTCATCGGCGGTGAACGTCGTGCCGGTCGGGCCTTTCGCGGATCCTTTCACGTAGCCGAGGCGGGGCACCAAGCTGTCGATGATGGTCACCTCGCGGATCGGGGTGTTGCCCATGTTGCGGAACTGGATCACGTACGTGAGTATGTCGCCGGGTTCGGCCTCGGTCGCACTCACGCGCTTGATCACGGCCACTCCGGGACGTCCCGGCGGCGGCTCGACACCCACCGTCACGTTGGGAACCCACGACATCACCGCCTGGCTCGCCCCTTCGGTGATCCCGCTGACGACGGCACTCTCGGCGGTCTTGATGCCGACGTTCTTCTGTCGTTCCTTCAGATAGCTGGGTTTCTCGCGGATCTTGATCTTCTCGGCGTTCTGCTGCTTGATGTTGATCGCAATGTGCGTGACCGAGTCGTTACCCGCCGCGGCCAGATTCTCGGCGTGAATCCCGGCGCGCTGGCGGTTCGCCAGGCCGGAAGCGCGATCTCTGGTGCGCGCGGCTTCCGCCCCCTGGTTCATTGTGAGCCGCTTCGGGCCTTCCTTGATCGCCTCGGTCGCCTGCTTTTCGAGCGTTTTCATGCCGACGCTCGCCTCGACGGTGAGGTTCTCATTCGGGCCGACGCTGGAGCGGACCTCGGCGAACCTCGGCGCGTAGACGCAAACAACGTTTGTCGGCAGCGTCCTGGCTTTCCGACCGTCATCGAACCGGATCACGGCGTCGCGGGGGTCGAGTCCGGCGAGGCCGCCATCGCCTCCGATCCCGACCGGAACTCCGGCGTCTCCGCCGTCGCAGAGGTATTCATCCTTCGGCATCCAGGGTCTGCCGGGAGGTGGGGGCGTGCCGCAAACCGGCCCGCAAGCCACGGCGCACTTGTCGCCGCCGGCCTGTGTGAACGGGCAGATGCCCCACGGGCCTTCATAGGCCCAGCCGAGTCCCCCGGCCGTTTCCTCCGGGGTGGGCTTCCTCGCCCCGGTGCGG
>JAYUFP010000543.1:0-5074 GCA_043738665.1 Isosphaeraceae bacterium | reverse complement strand
CCGAAACTTCCTCGGATTCGTTCATGTGGCATCGATCATGATCCTGTTGCGGTAGCCTATCCAATGCATCTTGCCCAGGTATTGTCTACACGCCCTATGAATCTGTTTCACTCACTCGCCGGATTTACGGTCGTCGCGGTGCTCGTGGTCGCAGGCTGTGCCCGCGAAGCGCGCGCGGCCGACGGGGACGAGCGAACGCCTTCGTTCCCGATCTCCGACCATGCGAAGAAGTTCGTGGGACACTTGGAACGGAACGAATTGGCGAAGGACGACGTGTTCGTGAAAGCGCTCGTCGAACTCGCGAAATCCGATCTCTCGCCGGAAGCGAAGGCCGACGCATTCATGCTCATGCAGGACAAAATCGGCTGGCTGTTTGTCGGCGTGGCGAAGATCCATCCCAAACATAACTACGCCCAATCGGTCGAGCTCACGCTCTCGACTTACGTTCAGTATCAGGAAAAAATGCCCGCCGGTCTCGACGTCGGCCCGCTCTTGAAACTTGCGGAATCGTCGAGAAACGAACACCCGTTGCGGCCCTCGAACGCACTCTTGCTCGCGACGATCTTGAATTACAAGGGGTCGAAAGACGCGGTGTTAAAGGCAATCGACGCGAAGGCGATCGCCAGGACGCAGGTCCCCGCGATCGACCTCCACAACCTCAGTCTCGCCGCCGCGCTGGCGAGAGATCCGGCCGTCGTCCGCAAGAACCTCGAACTCTTGCCCGGCCTGGATTCGGAGGAGAGCCGCGAGGACGTCATGGCCGTCACGAGCATCTTCCGGGACGAGAAAATGCGGGACATGATTGAGGCGTTCCTGAAAGCCGCGTTTCCCAAGAGCTTCGACAATTCCGTGCAAACCGCCCTCATCGTCCTCGTCCATACGAGCGAACCGGAGCACTTCCGAACGTTTTACAAGAATCTTGGGGACATGACGAAAGATGAAAAGGCGATCAAGATTCTAAGAGACTTTTGGGATTCCAGGTTCCATTACGCTCTCCAGACCGACCAGGAAACGGGCATTGTCCTCAAGGTCTGGGACGGGTTCACGTTCACGCTGAGCGAGGGGGGCGGGACGATCGCGTGGGGTAAGACATATAAGAATTGGGTTGAATTGAAGTGACCGGGGGAACGCGCCTCGCCGGCGTGCGTCGAAACGGTCCGCCGAGGCGGACACGACGACAAACCGTTCCGCAATCGGCGAAAGCCCCCAGTACCGACGCGGCGACGCCACGGGATTACCCCAGCGGGTTGGGCCGGTTCCCCGCCGTCGATGTGTCGAGAGTCAGCCCGTGACTGGTCACGACCGAGCCGAGGGCCTTGATGAAGGCTTTACCGGCGACGAACGTTCCGTTACGCACTCTCGTCACGCTGTAGCGGACACTGAGCGTTCCGCTGCCCGTGGCGTTCGCGTAGAGGCCGCCGCTCGCGGGGTTCACGGTCCATGTATAACGGGTCGCCAGGCCGTGGGAGAAGTTGGTCCCGTCGGAGGTCAGGTCGAGGATCAGCAAATTCCCGGTCGACGAGACGTTCTTCGGGCTCAGCGCGATCTGACCCGTCGGCGCGGCGGTCGGTTCGGAGTAGTTGAAGAATTGCATCTGGGCGTTGAGGCGGAGCGACTGATTCGAGCCACCCGTCGCCACGATCTCGCCCTGCAAAGGCTCGCCTACATACCGCCCTGGCGACGTCACGAACCCGCCCGACATCGCCAATGTGAAGTGCTGTTTGGCAATTTCCGAAGCCGTGGGCGGCCCGAGTACGCCGGCGTTCTGGTTCGAGGGCAAAGGCTGGACCCCTCCCCCCTGAACGAGGGCCGAGATCTTTTGCGACGTCCCGATCCGTCCCATCGACGTCCCGAGGCCCGCGTGATGGATGATGACGGTGGGGAGATCCCGAGACTCCAGGCGCTCGACCAGGGGCGCGTTGCGTCGGACGGGTTTCTTGAACATGTTATTGAAATCCATTTCAGAAGCCTCCAGTCGATCACCAAAGCGCCGGACTTTGTTTCAGTTCAAGGGCTGACCCGGCTGCCGACGGCGGTATTCAGGTCGAGCATGGCACGGCGGTGCCGCACGAGGGCGTCTCGGTACTGGCGAACGACGTCGTTGTAGTTCTGCTGCGCCTCGATGTATTCGAGGGCGCTCGCTTCCCCTCCTTGCCAGCGGCGGAAAGCCGAGTCACGCACTTGCCTCGATGCGGGCAAGACCTCTTTCTTGAACTCGACCACGCTGTTGCGCGACAGGTCGTACTCGCGGATCGCCTCGGAGACTTCGTAGACGATCTGCTTTTCCTGGTTCACGAGTTCATATTTCGACTGCTCCGCGTTCAGCTTTGAGCGAATGATGTTCCCCTGGTTGCGGTTGTAGACCGGGAGCGAGATCGTCACTCCGAACGCGTAAGACGTCGCGCTCTTCAGCCCCTGAAACGTGTTGTCCTGAAACGTGTAGGGCTGGTAGAGCAGGTAGACGTCGCTAAACCGCTGGGCACGGGCGTTGCTCACGTCGGCCTCGGCGCGGAGCAGTCCGTAACGGAACGCGAGGAGGTCGGGCCTCGAATTCAGGCCGGTTTCGACGAGTGCGTCGTGGGCCGCCGGGATCGGCCTGATGTCGTAGACCATCGACCTCAGCTTCAACCCGTCGGCCGCGGCGGGGGTGATGTCAAGAAGCCGGCCGAGCGTCCGCAACGTTTTCGCGAGCGTCTCGGTCGATTCACGAATCTGAAGCTCGGCGAGTTCGAGCTGGGCCTTGATCGTCAAGACGTCGGACTCTTTGATGAACCCCGCGCCCTTGAGCTGGATGTTGAGGTCGAGGAGCTTCTTCAGGCCGGTCGAATACGTCTGGCTGAACCGCAAGGTGAGCCTGGCGGCGACGACATCGACATACGCCGTGTAAAGGTTATCGATCTGGTTGCGGACGGCGTCCTGGAACTGAGCCTCGGTGACCTTCTTGGCGCGCTGGGCGACGATCGTTCGGGCGCGGATTTTTCTCCAGACGTCGATCGGCTGGGTGACGTTGATGTCGTACTGGGTCTGGCCGCCCGGCCTCGCGTTCGAGAAATGGCCGTAAGGGACGAGCTGGGCGTCCGCGTAAAGGATCGGGTTGTTTTTGAGGCTGGCGGTAAGAACGTCCGCCTCGGCCATCGGGATCTCGTATTTCAAGGCGAGCAGGTTTAAGTTGTTGGTGACGAGCCGCTCGATCGCTTGATCCAGGGTCAACCCTTCGCTCGGCCCTTCCTCTTCTTCGGTGAGGGGAAGGTCAAGCTCGCCATAGCGGGGGACGTTCGCCGGCTCGATCACCGTGGGCAAGGCGACCGCGGGCTTCATCGACGCGACGGGGGCCGACGACGGCCCAAGCTGATTGATCGGCGCACGCGTGGCCGTGGGTCCCGGTCTACCGCCGAAGATGCTTTGTTGTTGCTGGATCGGCGAGGCGTCGAATCCCGAGGTTCCTGAAGCCCCGAGCGCCGCCCCGAGCGTGCCTCTGGCGTTCGGAGCACCCGGAGGGCTGTCCGTGTTGACCTGGGGTCCCTGCGCGCCGCACCGGGTCGCCGGCGCGGCGACCGCCAGGACGATCGCCACGATCGCAAGCACGCTTCGCTTGCCGAGAAAACCGTTCGGTCGTGTGTGAGCCATCCGAGACGACCTCCTGTCGTCGAGCGTTCCACAGGAGGGCTCCGGGACGATCCGTCCCGAATGGCGAACGCCGGATGACCAACGGTCCCTGACCGTTGTCCGACCGTCTTTTCGCCGCATCCGCCACCCGCCCTCATCTCACCGGCTGTGATCTTTGATCGGGTCGCATGAGGGCTGGGATCAAACGATCAAAACGAGAACGAACCGATCCCGGACGGGTTGTCCGGGTCGGTCCGATTGTAGGGGACGTGCTTTCGGCGGGCCGGCTTACTTGCCGTTGAACTTCACGTCCTGGATCGTGTCGTCGGGTGCGTGCTCGACGAACTGCCAGGAGACTTCGGCTGCGCACACCTTGAGAAACTTGTTCTTGAACGCGGCGCGGCTGACTCCCGAGTCGGACGGGATCGGACCGCGGATCGGGAATTCGGTGTCGACCGTTTCATCCCACGCCTTTCGGGCTTCCTTGGGCTGATCCTTGAGGATCTTCCCCTTGGAGTTCTTGGGGTGGGCGATCTCCGTGGCGAGGATGTGGACCTTGGACGTCCCTTGCAAGACGTTCAGGTCGCCGGCGCTCGCGACCGAGAAGGCTTCGATTTCGAGGAAGATCACCATGTCGGCCTCGAAAGCCTTGGCGATCTCCTCCTGATCGGTCCACTGCGGGTGCGCTTCCACCCAGTTCCAGACCTTGTCGGGATTGATCACTTCGATCTTTTTGACCTTCGACCGAAGGTTCGAGACGAACTCGGACACGAGTTCGCGATCGACCGCCTGGAACTCGCCCTGCGCTCCGGAGACGGCGTGCGCGACAACGACGACCCGCTTCCCGCTGAGGGAAGGTCCCGGGGCGGGGACGCTCGGTTCGTTGGGCTGAAGGAAGTACATCAGCATCCGGGGGTCGCAGCCGGGAAGGCTCACCAGACCGGCGAACACGAAAACCAACACTACGGCAGCCCGGCGCGTCCTTGCGTGCGACCGAGGGGTCGTCATAACACCCTCCTTTGAGAGACTACGAAAGGAATTGGAGTGACAGTCGTATCGTCCAGGACACCAGGCTCAGGGCGATCGTCACGGCCACCAGCCCGATCAACGGCCGCTCAAGCGACCGGAAGCCGGGAGTCCGGCCTAAAACCGCCCCCGCAAGGAGCCAGGGGATCAAAACCAGGGTTCCCGCCGCGAAGAAAAGGCCGGCGGGATTCGCCCTAAACGAGCGGTCGAACCTGCCGCGGACAAACCAGGCGAACGAGGTCGTCATCCCACAAGTCGGACACGGTTTTCCCGTCACCCACAAGAAATGACACGCGGGAAGCCCGAGCTGCTTGTGCGTTCCAACTCCCGAAGGATCAGGCTCCAAACCGCGAGCGACCGCGAAAACCGCGATCGCGCCGAGCGCCAGGAACACCAAGATCCCACGGGACGACATCCCCAACCGCGGGTCGGCCTGACCGTT
>JAYUFP010000542.1:0-1559 GCA_043738665.1 Isosphaeraceae bacterium | reverse complement strand
CCCACTTCGTTGATGCGGCGGATGATTCCCGGCTTGTCGGTCGCGAGCGCGCCGGGGACGACGATTTCCACCACGTTGTCGAACGCGACGACGCTGACCCTGTCGGTCGGCAAGAGCTGCTCGACCACGTAGACGGCCGCCTGTCGAGCGTACGGCATCTTCTTCCCCTCGGCCATCGACCCCGAGCGGTCGAGCACCAGGGAGAGATTGAGCCTCGGCCGAGGGAAGTGGATTTCGGGCGGTTCCGGCGTGATTCGCACGAGGACGTCGAGCGTGACCGTTTCGTCGTTGCACACCGCGGCGCGGGCAGGGACCAGCTCGATCCGGGGAAGAGCGCTCATCTCGTTCGTTAACCCTTTCCCGCGCGCCCGAGGTTCGGAGCATCGCGAAACGACTCAGCGGGCATGGTCCTTCTCATCGCGGGTCGCGACTTCGTCGTCGCCCTGGGCCGTCGGCGCGGCGAAGCCGTTCGGTTCCGAGGATTCCGTCGGGCGGCTGGCGCGCGGGACCGACGCGGGTCGAAGGGTCTCGGCCACCCTGGCCGCGAGCGTCTGGAAGTCACGGGGGTTGGTGGGCGCGAAGGTCAGCATGACCTTTTCGGGCGCATAGCCGGTGCCGGGGTCGTTGGTCAGGCCGACCTGATGGTTGCGGAGGTCGAAGACGCCGTAGAGGACTTCGATCTCCCATTTCCCGACGCGCTCGACTTCCAGTCGGAGGTCGAACGCGGCGTGCGCCGCGTTGATGCTGACGGCGGCCTCAATGAGCGCCTCGCGGTAGCCGGGGACCTGTCTCGCATCAGGCCCCCACACTTCCTCGATTCCGTTCGCCGCTTCGCGGACCGCGACGAAGATTCGCTGGAGGATGGTGCGGAGCATCGGCGAGGTGGTTTTCGACCAGAACTTGAGCGGCCTGAGGTACGCCTCCACCGCCCCGGTCACCGCGCCGCAGCCGCTATGGCCGAGGATGACGACGACCTTGATGCTCTCGCTCAGGGCCGTCAACGCGAAGTCGATGCTGCCGAGGCAGACGTCGCCGAGGACGTTCCCCGCGACGCGAATGACGAAGAGGTCGTTGAACCCCTGGCCGAAAACCATCTCGGTCGGCACCCTCGCGTCGGAACAGCCCACGACGACGGCGAAGGGCAACTGCTTGGGGAGGTTGCCGATCGTCCGGTTCATCCCCACTTCCAGGCCGTTGCACTGGACGACGTACCGCGCCTCGCCCTGGGAGACGTCGTGGGTCCGGCAACTTTCCATCCAAGTGGCGAACATCCGGTTGCCGTCCTCAAGCGTCCGTTTCGCCGACTCCGCGTCCGGCGGCGGCGGCTTGATGGACGGGTTCCTCGGGTCGAACGAATAAATATAGTCGATTGTGTTCATTAGGAATGCTGGGCCCGTCCCTCGCGTCGATCACCATCCGGGAGTCCACCTCTCGACCGCCACGAGGGGACGGCTCGATCATAACCCGGCGGCGCGGCACGGGACGATCGCAAAATCATCAATCAAGAGATCTATCCGCGGATTTCGCGGATAAACGCCGATGAAGAGGGAGAAACTCGG
>JAYUFP010000541.1:0-5077 GCA_043738665.1 Isosphaeraceae bacterium | reverse complement strand
GAACCCGTAGGAGGACGAGTTCACCCCGTGAATCAGACAGACCGTCGGTCGCGAAAGATCGTTCGACCGATAGGAATTCAATGCGTGCATGCCGTATTGTGACCTTCGGCGCGATTCAGCCTCACATTTTCCGGCGAGTTCTCCAATCCGCCGGGCCCATTCCGGGCGACGCCCGGGCACAGTGAGGGCGGGGTCGATAAGAATGACCAGCGACTGCTGTTCCACGGCGATTTTGACGTCGTCACCGAGTGTTGAAGAGAGCATCTTGCGGCCGAGCGTGCCCGCGATGCCATTGAATGAAAGTTTGAGGTCACCAGGTGGCCGGTCGATATCCAGCCCCGTTGCTTTCGCGGCGCGTACCACCAGTTCGGCGAGGTCAAGTTCGCCGGCCCGAGAGAGCGGAACGACGATCCGAATCGGCGGATCGTCCGATTGCGTCGGCGACGAGCCGAGAACGGCCATAATCACGATCAATCCGCACATGACCCCCGCCTCGCCGGTTATAGTGACGTAAAAACTCGTGGCATAAGACTTTAAGAATCATCAAAATTCGGCACGAGTCGAGACCAGGTTACCGCTCTTGCCCAGAACGGCCATTTTGAGAACACCGGTCGACCCCGATTACACGTTCACTTCCACTAAACGTCATATAAATATAAACGTTTTCAATGCGGTGTTGAGCACGCTGGAGGCATTGGATCGGAGCGGGCGGCGTCCCAAGGCGTTGGAGGAATTTCGCTTGGTAACGCAATACGTCCGCAAGAAGGCTTACCGTAGGACTACCACCCCTTTCAAGGTGTCCGACTCATCTTCGGGATTTCTGCCGAATACGACGCGGTCCTTGTCTTTCCCAGCCCCGGGGAACGCTGACGAAATAACTTCCCGATATCACAAATTGGGCAAGATGCGGTAGTTCCATCGGGGCAGGACGGTATCTCGGAACAAGTTCACGGCGTCTTTGGCGGCTTGGCTCACTTTTCTACCGATCTCGTAAACCGTGTCGAGGATATCCACCACCACCGAAGGTTCCGTCCGTGTCTTGGCCTTCCTCATCAGTTCGGCCACCAGGCCGACCTTGTGGAGGATCACGCCCCGGCAGACCCGTGTCAGGTGCGGGAACAGGCGATGTTCCATCGGGTTGTACTTTGACGCATACGGCGGGTAGTGCGCCATGCGGATCGCCATCCCCGGGGCGTCGGCCTGACGTTGAACGTCGGTTCGGAACAGGTGAGCTTGGCCGCGTTCGGTATCGGCCGGGGTGTGAACGGCTACGGAGAGTTCGTTCGTCTGCAGTTCAGAGTTCATATCTCCCCCGATAACCGGCGAAGAACAGCAACCGTTTGCACAAGCCCCTGCTGCTCAAGGATTGCAAGGAATTCGGTCACGGTCATGGGTGGGTTCTTCAGACTTTCCCGCTGACTCTTGGCGGCGGTGCAGACTGCTCAGGGAGCGACGTTGAGCAGCCTCGCAAACAATTCGTCCGGGTGCCGGGCGTCGATGCCGTAAGGGGTCAAAGCGTCCGTTGGAAAGTCGACCAGGTTGTAAGTCACGATAACATCGGCACCGCTACGGATGGCGGCGGCGAGGACGTGGCGGTCGTCCGGGTCCGCAAGCGTCAGCGAATCGGGGAGATCCCCATAGTCCGTCACGAGGCAATCGCGGACGGCGCCATCCATTGGCGACCGGGTACGATCCAGGCGTTCGCTTGTGATATTCGGATTGTTCTTCAAGAGGTTGCGCATCCACTCGTCGTGGATTTCAGCCGTCCATCGGGGCTGAATCAAGCCCGCCCGGGCAAGGCGTATGATGAAATCGCGGACCGGGGCGGAGTCGAGCACGCAGACGTCGATGACCGCCGTGACAGGCGTGTCCATCAGTAGCCCATGCCGAGTTTCTGGGCTTCCGACGTGAGCTCGTCGGCGATCCGGCGGCAGGCTTCATCGTCCTTGTTTTTGTAAGTCATTAGATCGTCCAGCCGGACGCGCCGGTGCTGGCCGACCAGACGGAACGGGATCTTCCCTTCCTCCAGCAAACCGATGAGATACGGCCGGGAGACGTTGAGCAGGTCGGCGGCTTGCTGGGTCGTCAACTCGGCCCGGATGGGAAGGAGTGTCACTGTATGGCCTTGGGCCATCTCAGCCAGGATGTCCTTCAGGAGTCGAATGACGGACAAAGGCAGAGAAATATCCTCGCCCGGTTGCTCGTCACTCTGGATATGGATCTTCAACTCGGAGATGTCAGTGCCGGGATAATGGGATAAACGGCGCAAGGATTCCTTGGCTAGCCTGGCATCGGCATCGGTCGTTGTCGCGGTGACGTGATTCTGGGTTGTCATGACATTCCTCCGAGTGGCTTTGGCAAATACCACCAAAAAATCGCAGCAGACGCAACAAGCGAAGCAACCGAAACGGTCACCCTCGTGGACATCAACTTTCTCCGCAAGCCCCTCACCTTTCGCTCGACTTAACAACTGTTTATTTTTTTATTATCACAACTTACAAGAATGGAGAGACAAAGTGATACTAACGATAGTGGAACATCGAGAAACGTCGGACGTAGTGACGGCTCACGAAATCGGCACGTTCGTCTTCTGCGCAGAGCAATGGCGACTGGAGTATGGCCTTGGACTCCATCCGTCAAACCAGGCCGCCCTCAAGTCTGGGAGCCAACATCATAGCCGCAAGGCGACAGCCGAGCGGTACGCCAGTCGGCTATTACTGGTCGGTCAGCGGGTGGTTATTGCCGCACTGATCGCCCTCTTCCTTCTGTGGGTGCTCAGTCGATGATCCCTCAGAACGTAGGAACGATCTGGTTGATCACGGGCGGAGTCCTCTTCCTTGGCGTCCTCCTCGTACTCATCACTTGGAGAATGAGACGAGTCCGGGGATTGGCCACTGGTCAGACGCTATCTCCCGACGACGTGACCCTCTACTCGTCGCGATATAAACTCGCCGGGCGTCCCGACCGCATCCTTCGAGTCGGGAAAACGGTGATCCCCGAGGAATGGAAGTCGTCCAAGAGGCTTTGGCCGGGGCATCTCGCCCAGATGGGGGTCGATTTCCTTGGCCCGAAGCCCTGGCGCCCAACACCGTCTTGCCCGCTGCCACGCTGTTCGACAGCCACAACGTGTCGGTCGACTCCAACAGCGGCGCGGCCGACGCCGTGATCCCGCTGCCCGCCTACAACCCGAACCTGCCGGCCCTGGCGCTCACCTATGACTCGCTGGTCGCCGACGCGCGGCCGATCGTCGAGCACCACACGCTCGACCCGTCGCTCGCCATTCCCACCAAGGTCAGCGGTCAGCTCACCTTCAACAGCGTCGCCGGCACCACCTACTACTATGACACGAGCCAGTTCATCCCCGGTGACGTCCAGCAGATGGCTCTACAGGCCGATGCCACCGGCCTCTCCACCGGCCGCTACGCCTATACCGTCACCGTCGGCGACGTCCGCACCTCGACCACGACGACGACGGACAGCGGTACGGCCACCGTGCTGAACGGGTCCGGTAACGCCTTCGGTGCCGGCTGGACGCTCCTTGGCTTGGAGCGGATCACGTCGGCCTCGGGAGGCGTCATCCTCGATCTTGGAATGGGCGGAGTGAGCCTCTGGTTCAGCGGCGGCGGTCCCTACACGAGCCCCGCGGGAGACTTCTCGACTCTGGCCGCGGTCTCCGGAGGCGGCTACACCCGCACGATGACTGATGGAACGGTTGACCACTTTGACAGTAGTGGCTACGAGACCTCGGTTGTCGATCGCAACGGCCTGGCCACGACCTTTGCCTACAGCGGAGGCAACCTGAGCACGGTCACCGACTCCTACGCCAAGGTCACGACCTTCACCTACAGCGGCGGCGTGCTCTCCACGATTACCGATCCTGCCAGCCGGATTGCCACCTTCACACACTCGGGGTCGAACCTGACCGGCGTCACCCTGCCCGATGGCAACGCCTGGGCCTACGCCTACGACGGCTCCCACCGCCTGACCCAGACCACCGACCCGAACTCGAAGACGGTCAGCGTGGCTTACGACAGCGCCGAGCGCGTCGCCACGATTACCCGGCCCGACAACACGACCGAGACATACACGGCGTACCAAGAGCGGGGCTGGACGAACTCCGGCACGTCAGGAAGCCCGGCGGCGGCGACGCTGCTTGCCGAGGCTCGGGCCTCGCAGACCGACGCGAACTCCCACACCACCGACCAGCGGCCCGACTGGAACGGCCAGGGGTTGACCAACGAGGCGACCGACCCTGACGGCAACGTCACGACGCACGATCGCGACAGTAACGGCCTGGCCACCATTACAATCGACCGGCTCAACCGAATCAGCCAGTACCTCTACGATGCCAACGGGAACGTGACGAAACTGACCTATCCCGACGGAAATATTGAGCAATGGGCCTACAACGGCTTCGCCGAGCCCACCAGTTACACGAACACCCTGTCGAAGACAACCAACTACACCTACGACGGAAACGGCAACCTGACGGTCGTCCAGGACCCGCTCAACAACCGGACGACCATGACCTATACGGGCGACGGCAAGGTCGCCACGGTGAAGGACGCGAACTCGAAGGTCACGAGCTACCAGTACGACTCCCAGGACCGGCTCACGACGGTCACCAATCCCGACAGCTCGACCAAGCTCATCGCCTACGACAGCAAGGGCAACCAGGCCACGGTCACAGACGAGCGGAACGACACGACGACCTTTAGCTACGACGCCCTGAACCGCAAGACGGGAATGACGGACGCGCTGACCAACCGGACGACCTCCACTTATGATGCCTCGGGCAACCTGACGGTCGTCCAGGCCCCGCTGTCGCGTACGACGACCTACGCCTACGACGCGATGAATCGGGTCACAACGGTCACCGACCCGCTTTCACACTCGACCGTCACCAGCTACGATTCCGGGGGGAACCTCAAGACGGTCACTGACCCGCTCTCGCGGGTAACAACGTTCGCTTACGACGCGGAGAATCGGCGCACGGTCGTCACCGACCCGCTCAGCCATAGCACGACGACGACTTACGACGCCGAGGGACAGGTCCTCACGGTGACCGACCCGCTCA
>JAYUFP010000540.1:0-1560 GCA_043738665.1 Isosphaeraceae bacterium | reverse complement strand
GAAGGCCCAATCCCGAGCCCGTGACAAGCTTCGCGAACTGACGGGCCCGCAACGGTGCTTCGTTCCGATCCCGGATTTGATCCGTGACACGAACCAGTATCTCGGGGGTTGGGGGAACTATTTCCGCCACGGCTATCCCGCCGCCGCGTTCCACAAGCTGAACGGCTTCGTCGTCTCTCGGCTGACCCGTCATCTGCGACGTCGGAGTCAACGCCCCTACCGGCCTCCGGCAGGGGAGACGTACTATGCCCATCTGCAGCGCCTCGGCCTGCGGTTGTTGAGGACGTCTCACAGTTGACTCGTTGTGCATGCCTGCGACCGAGAGGATCTGAGTAAGCCGGATGCGGGAAATCCGCACGTCCGGTTTGAAGAGGGCGGAGGCGGTAGTGTCCCTACCCCTCCGCTACTCGACCGGTTAAGTCTTCCCTGCCCAAAAGTTTTGAGTTTGCAATTCTCCACGCCGTGGCGAACCAGGCGTGCCGGGTTACAATGCCCTGGCTCGGCGGGATCGCGGTGAATGGGAGGTGGTCATGGCGCGATTGCGGATGGTCTTACCGATCTTGGTCGCGACGCTGGTCCTGGCGGTCTCGGCCGACTGGCGGCTGGTCGGCCAGGAACGCGCCGCGAGCCCTCGGGCGGGCGGGACGACGAATCCGGCCGTCTCGGTGCAGGATGCCTTGAACCGGCCGTTTCACTTCTCGTTCGGCAAGCCGACCCCGCTCGACGAGGCGGCGCGGCAGATCGGTCGAGCCTTGAATGCCCCCGTCGTGGTGGACCGGGCCGCGATCGACCGCCTTGGCCTGAAGATGGACGACGAGGTGCAGCTTGAGCTGGAGGGCGTCCGCCTCAAGACGGGCCTGAAGCTCTTGCTCGACCAGCTCGATCTGACCTATCGGGTCGTCCCCGAGGACAACCTGTTGATCTTCACCGACCGGGAGGGCTCGGAAGAGCCGCTCGACCGGGTGCTTGTTCAGATCAAAGCGCTACACCGCGACATCCACGACCTCCAGGACGCCGTGGACGAGGTCCGCGACGCGCTCGGCGTCGATGCCGAAGGAGGCGCGAAGCTGCGCCAGCCGACGATCATCGAGGAACTGCCCGAAGCGGGCGGGAAGCCAGCGAAACCGAAGGAGGCCCCTCACCGCGGCGCGACCCCTTTACGGTCGAAGCCGGGCTTGTGAGGGACCGGGCTGACGTGGACGATTCCATCCGCCCCGAGGCGTCGCGCCCATGACTCTACCAGACGCCGACTCGTCCCCGAATTCCGCAGTGGGCGGGCCACGCGCCGCGCGTCGCAGGACGGCGTTGAGACCCCAGGACTGGCGCAATCGCTGGTTGCGAGAGCCCCGGAACGCCGTCCTCCTGCTACTTGCCTCGGTCTTCCTGGTTGGAGGCGGCCGGAAGATTCGCCAGACGCTCCACGCTCGAAGAGCCGTTAGAAGGCTTGAAGATCCCGGAGTTTCGGAAGCCGCGATTGAACACTCGGTTCAGTTCGGACGCGCGGGGTTGATGGAACTCTTCCGCCTCCTCAGCGAAGGCCGCACTCCCCAGATTCGCCAG
>JAYUFP010000539.1:0-5082 GCA_043738665.1 Isosphaeraceae bacterium | reverse complement strand
GACCGGAGAGCCGTATGCGGGAGATCCGCTCGTACGGTTCGGAGGGAGGGGAGGCTCAAACCAATGAGCCTTCCCTACCCCTATCGTCTTGGACGCTCTGCGTCGTCTGATGCCACAAAACACGGACGCGGAGCGTCCATGAAGGCATTCCCACGCAGAGCATGGGAACGAGTGAAATTCACTCGTGATCCGCCCAACGGTCATTCCTCCGGTTCCCAGCGCAACACCGCGCGAAGCTCGGTCGCTTCGCCGGTCTTCACCCGTTCGGCGATGCGGTGGCCGACCACCCAGAGGATTCCGATCGCGTCGCAAAGCAAGGGGGTCTGAGCCCGCTCGCTTTTGGGGACGCGGCGGCCCCGGAAGAAGTCGTTGAGCGGGGTCGCGCTGCCCCCCATTCCCAGCGGCTCGAAGCGGTCGCCGGGCTCGGGGTTTCGCACAAAGAGCGGGGGCGACACCGCGGCGAGGTCGATCGTCTCGTCCCCCTTGACGTTCGGGTCGAGCGACACGACGACCCGGCCCCCCCGCCATTCCACACTGCCGGGGATCGAGAGGGGAACCGGTTCGTTCAACGTGAACGTGATCGGATTCGATAGACGCTCTAACGTGAATACGACACCGTCCGTCGTCGCGACGACCCCCGCGCCGACGTCGAACCTTCCCGGTTTCTTCAACACGGCAAGCTTGGCGAGTCGCTCCCAGCGGGCGGCGGTCATCCCGGCCTCGGGCCAGTCTTCGCGTCGCCAGGCCGCGCGAATCACCTCGGTTCGAATGAACATCGGCGATTGCGACATAACTTCACAAGAGAAAGCGATGCCGCCGGGCAAGGCCGCGGCGCGTGCCGTTTCGCGGACGAGTTTCCGGACCGCCCGCGACGAGCCCGCGGCCGTCCGGGCGAGCCGGATCAGGGCTTCAGCGACGTTCGGGTTGTAGTGCTCGGCCAGCCCGGGCAAGAGGTCGTGCCGGATCCGGCTGCGGGTCGTCGCGAGCGCGGCGTTGGTGGCGTCTTCGCGGAAGGGTTGGCCGATCTCGGAGAGGTACGTGCGAATGCGGTCGCGACGAGCGGAGAGCAAAGGGCGGACGACGGTAAGTCCCGGCTCCAGCACTCGCCTTGATGGAATTCCAGCCAGGCCGTGGATTCCCGTGCCTCGGATGATGCGGTGGAGGACGGTCTCGGCCTGGTCGTCGCGGGTGTGTCCCAGGGCGATGGCCTGCGCGTTTCGGGCGTGGGCGGTCTCGGCGAGGAAGTCGTAGCGGGCGGAACGGGCGTCGGATTCGAAGTGGCGTCGGCGGGTGGATTGCCAGTGGCCGCGGTCGAACGGCAGGCCCAACGATCCGGCAAGGTCAGCCGCGAACGCGGCGTCGGCATCGGATTCCTCGCCGCGAGCCCCGTGGTTCAGGTGGGCGACCGAGAGGGTCAGGTTCCATTTCGGAGCGAGCGAATGAAGCACCCGGAGCAAACCCACGCTATCGCTCCCCCCCGAAACGGCCACGACCCAGGTCGTCCCCAGGCCCCGAGCGACCCAGCGCCCGATGGTGCGTTCGACGTGTTCGGCAAGGCGAGCGGGCACGGCAAGGGGACTCGCGGGAGTTGGCCGGATCGGGGGTGATGCAGAGCGTTATCATACGCGTCGAGGTCGTTGGTTGTCACGGATGGCGGATGGCGGATGACGGATGGCGGATGGCGGATGGCGGAAGGCGGATGCGAATTTCATCCGTCATCCGCCATCCGTCATTCCCCTCTCACCTCGGCAACCGCCCCCCGTCCGCTCGCCTCTGTCCCATCGCCTTCAACACTCCGGAGGCGTCGGACAAGGGTTCGAGCCTGGGCTTCGGGAACGACGGGGTTCCCTTCACCGTCACGATCAGGAGCTTCCCGCTCGCCTCGCGGACGAGGTCGCTGATCCCCTTCACATGCATCCTGTCTCGGCCAAGGAGGGGCGAGAGCTTCAAGTCAAGATCCCCTTGAACGTCCATCGTTCCTTCGCCTTGCAGGCTCACGGCGTTTCCCGTCAGCTTGATCGGCTTGAAGAAGGTCTTGCCGTTCTCGACGGTGGCGTACACGTCGGCGGAGTCGAAGGCCGTCTTGGTCGCGGGCGCGCGGTTCAAGACCTTGACCAGGCTGAGGATCATCGGCAATTCGCCGAGCGCCCCGTCCCTGACGTGGGCCTCGCCGCCGCCTTGAAGGTTGCGCGGCTCGCCGCCGAAACCGTTCAGTTCGAGCCGTCCCGAGACGATCCCCCGGTACGTCTGGCGGCCGGGCTGGGTCTCGGCGTACTTCCGCAGGTTGGCCTCGTCGATCGACACGCTCGCCGCGTATTTCGGGGTCGAGTCGAGCGTGATCCTGAGCTTGCCCAGGATCTTGCCGTCGAGCAGCTTCCCGCTCACGTCGTCGAGCCGGGCCTCGCCTTTCGCGACGTCGATCGGAGACTCCAGGCCCGTGATCTGCTGGCCGAGCATCGACACGCTGTCCAGCTTCAACGCGCCGTGGGCCTCGAAGCTGTCACCGTCGGCGCGGCCGCGGACGTGGTCGAGCTGCCCCTGGATATGTTCCAGATTCAGACCCGGTTGAATGCGCACCATGTTATCGTTAAAGACCACCAGCGCGTCGTCCCAGGCGCAACGGACCGACTCCCCGGGGACTCCCGACCAGTCCAGCCCGAGGTTCCCCTTGAGGACGAAGCTCTTGCCGTCCTCGAACCGCTCGGCGAACTGTTTCATGACGGGCGGCATGATCGACGTGAGGGTGTCGAGTCGGATGTCCTTGGCCCAGAGGCTCTTGACGCCGAGCGCGAATTTGCCGCTGTCCTCGACGGTGACGCGCCCGCGCTCGAACCGCACGGGGGCGTTGTGGAAGCGGAAGCGGACGTCGTGCATGTCGACCGGTCCGTTGTCGAAGACGAACAGGCCTTCCACATGCTCCATCGGCAACTCGAACGTGCCGCCGACATCGACTCCGGGCTTGGGGGCGCGGGTGTAGCGGAGCTTGACGCTGGTCGCCGGCCTGGGAGACACCTTCAGGACGTATCTGTCTTTCGTGCCGGGCTCAATGCGGATCGTCGCGTTGACGTCGCTCGAACCGTTGGGGTCGAGGATCGCCCAGGTCTTCTGCCACCGCGGTTGCAGCGACGTGCGGAGCTGGTCGTCGAACGGCAGCTTGGTCGCCTGGAGGTCGAGCGCGAGCCGAAGCGCGGGCTTCTCGGCCGTCCCGCCGAGCTTCTCCACGCGCCCGCTGCCGGTGATCATCGCCTGGCCGTTGAACCCGCGCATGTCTTTAAAGATCCACAGGTCCGGATGAATCTCCAGCCGCCCCGTCATGTTGTTCACGGGGTACGGGAGGCCTTTCCAGACGATCCCGCAATGCTCGTTGAGGTCGAGATAGGCATCGACGGTGACTTTGCCTTTAGGGTCGGTGGACGCCGAGACCGGCGGCACGCGGCGGACCGTCGCCGTGCCGCTGACGCTTCCGGTGGGGTTGAAGTCTTCGACGACCTTGCGGACCTCGGGCGGCAGCGCCTTGAACAACGCCTGGTTGATCGGCAGCCCTTCCCCTTTGAATTCAAGGCCGACGACGGAGCGCGGGCCGGGGCTCAGGATCGTCCCCTTGGCCGAGAGCGGGCGGCCCTCGACCAGCGTGTTGAGCTCGACGATCGTGATCTTGTCCCCTTCGTAGACGACACTCCCCTTGATATGATCGAGCGGGTACTGAAAATGTCTGTAAATGATGGCGACGTCATTACACATGACGTCAACCCGTTTGCTCAACGGCCCGCCGGCCACGGCCCTGCCGGCGTTGACGAAGATGCTCACGCTCCCGGAAGGCTTCAGCTCGCGCCAGATCCCCTGCATCTCGGGGGGCGTGCGGGCCTGGAGTTTGTCGTCGAGCTTGAGGTCGAGCACGGCCATCGCGACGGAGAACGGCCCTTTGGTCGGGTCGGCGAGGCTGAGGGTCGCCTTGTCGACGCGCACGGTCGTCGGCCCGTAGTACCCCTTGGCATGGCGGACGGTGAGGAACCCGTCTTTGGCATCGACCTCGCCGGCCAGGTCGTTGATCGGGAACGGCAGCTTCGGGCAGTTCCAGACCCCGCCGCGAATGTGCCCGGAGATTTCGTAATGGAGTCTGGGCGTGCCCCCGGGGTCGAACGCGATCTGCTCGATCTCCAGGTCGACCTCGCCGCCGGTGAGGTTGATCTTGTCCATCGTGGGGTGGAGTTCGGACGGGAGCCTTTTGCGGAGCAGGTCGGAGATCGTCAGACGGATCACTTCCCCGGAGAGTTCGACCTTGCCCGTGGCCGTCTCGACGGTCCCCGCGAGTGAGACCCTGTCGAACGTGTCGCCCTTGGCCGAGCCTTCGAACTTGAGCTTGCCGGGGCCTGCGGGATTGACCTGGATGGCGACGTCGCGAAGGATCGCGTTCGCCTTCGCGTTGACGCCGCCTTCGCAAAGCTCGACGGTGCCGTTGATGATCTCGATCGGAAGCGCCTGCACGCCGGTGTCCGGGAACGGCGAGGCGAGCAGGCCTTGCAGGTTCCACGAACCGTCGGCACGCCGGCAGAGCTTCAAGGTCGGGTGGGCGACGGTGATCTGGGTCGCCTCGAACCGGCCTTCCAGCAGCGCCTTGGGATTGTGCTGGATGTTCACCCAGGGGATCTTGAGGGTCTGAAAGGTCGCTCCGTCGATCTTCTGGAGCACGTTCACGAAGTTGAGGTGGATCTCCCCGGTGAACGGGCGGAGCCGGGCCCTGTCGATCTCAAGCCGCGCCCCCGGCAGGTATTTCGGGGCCTTTTCCTGGATCAAGCGGACGACGGTGGCGCTATCGGTCGCATAATAATACGCGAACCAGAGCCCCCCGCCGAGGCTGGCGAAGAGCACGATCGTCCCCCAGGCCAGGAACTTCCGCAACCTGCGGTGGCGTCGCACTTTCATCGTCCGAAGGCTCCTTCCTTGGAGGCGGATATCACGGTCGGAGGATTCCATTCCTCGTAGGGTTCGCTATCGCGGACCACGAACGACTCTGGATCTTCAAGTCATCATGTGAGCAATCATTTTGCCACCGTCGGGTGCCACGCGGTTCGGTACTCCGAA
>JAYUFP010000538.1:0-5085 GCA_043738665.1 Isosphaeraceae bacterium | reverse complement strand
ACCAGGCCGAGACGCTTTGCCTGGACCCGAAGGTTCAGGACGTCCCGCCGACCAAGGATCAGGCCAAGGTCATCGCCCGGACGGTGGCAAGCGTCACCGACGATTTCGAACGCCTAAGCTTCAACACAAGCATTAGCCGGCTCATGGAGTTCACCAACGCGTTCACAGGCGCGGAGGTTCGGCCCAAGTCGGTGATGGAAACCTTCACCCTGTTGCTGGCCCCCCTGGCCCCGCATGTGGCCGAAGAACTCTGGCAACTTCTGGGGCACGACACGACACTCGCCTACGAACCGTGGCCCACGTTCGACCCGGCATTGCTGAAAGATGACGAGATCGAGGTTCCCGTTCAAGTTAACGGAAAACTCCGAGCCCGCGTGACCGTTCCCGCCGACGCAGACCGCCAGGCCCTTGAGCTCGCGGCTCGCGGTGACGAGAAGATTGCCGCGATGCTAGCCGGGAAAGAACTGAAGAAGGTGGTTATCGTGCCCGGCAAACTGGTGAACTTTGTCGTGTTGGGTGGAGTTTGAGGATTGCGTTGAGTTCGCGGCTCGTCGCTACCCAACTCCGATGCCTACGTGCCCCGACCGGGTGGGTTAGCGCAGCGCAACCCACGTCATCGCCTTGGTTTCCGTGGTGGTTTGCGCTACGCTAACCCACCCTACAGTGGCTCGGAACCGTGGCGCGAACGAACTCGACACCGCCGCGCGAACGAACTCGAACGCCGCGCGAACGAACTCGAACGCCGCGCAAACGAACTCGAACGCCGCCGCGCAAACGAACTCGCCTCAGAAAATGCCGCGGTCTCCCCTTTTGAGGGACGCCCGGCCCTTACGAAAACGATAGTCAGTCATGAACGGAGAGTCTCGTGTCGTTTAGGTTCGCCGACCGACGGCGTTGTCGGCTTCTTGGAAATGTCGCGACTCTCCCGGACGTTTTTCGGACTTGCCGGAGTTGCTAAGATGACGGTCGTCAATCAACGCCTCCGGGCTCCGAGGGGAACGACCGCGCATGGCTCGCTCGCGTTATATCGTCGGGATCGACCTGGGTACGACCAACTGTGCGGTGGCTTATGTCGACACGAAGGGGCGCGAGCGGCCGACCGCCGACATCCGCCTCTTTGACGTCCCCCAGCTCGTCGCTCCCGGCGAGACCCAGCCCCGCGCGATGCTGCCTTCCTTTCTCTACCTACCCGGCACACACGACCTGCCGCCGGGGGCGAGTCTGCTCCCCTGGAGCGAAGCGCCCGACCGGGTCGTCGGCGAGTTCGCGCGAGGGCAGGGGGCCAAGGTCCCGGGGCACCTCGTTTCGAGCGCCAAGAGCTGGCTCTGTCATCCCGGCGTCGATCGCGAGGCCGAGATTCTCCCCTGGGGCGCACCGTCCGGAGCGAGAAAAGTTTCCCCGGTCGAAGCTTCCGCCGACTTTTTACGTCACATCCGCGACGCCTGGAACTTCCAAATCGCGAAAGACGACGCCACAAAACGTCTGGAAGCCCAGGAGGTCATGCTTACCGTCCCGGCGTCTTTCGACGAAGCCGCGCGTGAGTTGACCGTCGCGGCGGCGAAACTCGCCGGCTTCAAGCATCTGACGCTCCTCGAAGAACCGCAGGCCGCGTTTTATTGCTGGATCGTCTCGCACCAGGACGGATGGCAGAAGGAAGTCCGAGCGGGGGAACTGATCCTCGTCTGCGACATCGGCGGCGGTACGACCGACTTCAGCCTCATCACGGTCGTGGAAACGCCTACCGGCCCGGGCTTCCGACGGGTGGCCGTTGGCGATCACCTCATGCTCGGCGGAGACAACATCGACCTCGCCCTCGCTCACAAAGTCGAGGCCAAGCTCAACGGTGTGAAGCTCGACTCCGAACAATGGAGCGCCCTCCGCTACGCCTGTCGAACGGCGAAGGAGAAGCTGCTCGGCGACAATCCCCCCGACCGCTGGGCCGTGACGATCGCCGGGCGCGGGGCGCGGATCATCGGCGGCAGCCTTCAGTCCGAGCTGACGCGTGCCGAGGTGGCCGAGGTTGTGATCGACGGATTTTTCCCGCTGGTCAGTCGCTCGGAAGAACCTTCGAAAGGCGGAAAAGCCGGCCTCCAGGAATTCGGCCTGCCGTTCGTCGCCGACCCGGCCATTCCCAAGCATATGGGCGCGTTCTTGCGACGCCACCGAGCCGAGGCCGTCATGCCCGAGGGGTTCACCCCTGACGACCGACCCGCCAGACCCGACGCCATACTTTTCAACGGCGGAGCGTTGACCCCGGCAATCGTCCGCGACCGGCTCGTGGAAGTGATCGCCTCATGGTTCCCCGACGACCCCGGCCCGGCATACCGTCCTCGCGTGTTGACGAACACGTCGCTCGACCTGGCCGTGGCAATCGGCGCGGCCTATTACGGGGTCGTCCGTCGAGGCGGCGGAATCCGGATCGGCGGGGGAACGGCCCGCTCGTACTACGTCGGGTTCCAGTCGGACTTAAAGGCGAAACCCTGGCTCTGTGTCGTCCCGCGGGATGCCCAGGAAGGGGACGAGATCGTGATCGAGCACCGCGACTTCGACCTCTTGATGGGCCGGCCCGTCGCCTTCCCGCTCGCGAGCAGCTCGGTTCGCGCCGACGACAAGCCGGGCGATCTCGTCGCCGAAAACCCCGACTCGATTCGCACGCTTCCGCCCTTGCAGTCGTTGATGCGTGTCGGCCGCAAGGCGAAGTCCGAGCGGGTTCCCGTTCGCCTCGCGGCGAGGGTGACGGAAGTCGGCACGGTCGAACTTTGGTGTCAAAGCCGCACCGACGACCGCCGATGGCGGCTCCAGATCCAGTTGCGAGGGCCGAGCGGTGAGGGGCCGCGCGGTCCGGTCACGAACCTTGAGACGGATCGAGTCGTCATCGAACAGTCCGAGATCGATGCGGCGCTGGAAGCGGTTCGCACGGCGTTCGGCCCGGGGAATCCTCCCGAGGAACAGAGTCCCGCCCGCTTGATCAAGCGGCTGGAAGAAGTGCTGGACGTCCCCCGCGACCAGTGGCCGCCGTCGGCCTTACGGGCGTTGTGGGAGCCGCTTCGAGAACTCATGGACGCGCGAAACCGGAGCCCTCGGCACGAGTCGCGTTGGTTCAACCTCGTCGGCTATTGCCTGCGTCCGGGGACGGGTTTCCCGGTCGATGAATCACGGATCAAGGCCCTCTGGCCGGTGTTCCATCTCGGAGTGAAGCACACCAAAGACCTGCAATGCTGGGCCGAGTGGTGGATCTTGTGGAGACGCGTGGCGGCGGGGCTTTCTCGTCCGCATCATGAAGAAATTGCCCGTCGCCTCCTGCCGTTTTTAATGCCGCCCAAAACAAGCGGACCGCCCAAGAAGACGACCCGCCCCAAACCTGAACCACACGAACTCGCCGAAATGTGGCGCTTCGCGGCGAGCCTGGAACGGCTCGGCGCCGAGCAAAAGGAAGCGATGGGGCAGGCGTTAATGAAGGGCCTATCGAAGCCCGACATGGGGAATCATGTCCTCTGGTGCCTGGGACGACTTGGGGCAAGGTCGCTGCTGTACGGCCCGGCCAACACGGCGGTCACCCGTCAGACGGCCGAAGACTGGCTCGAAACTGTGATCTCCCGAGAGTACGCAGCGGGCCGGGAAACCACCGACGCGGTGTTCGCACTCGCCCAGCTCGCGAAGATCACCGGAGACCGCTCGCGAGACATCGACGCCGATTTGCGTGAACATGTGCTCGAAAAACTGGCGAAACTCGGCGCGACCGAAGACGACATGAAGCCCGTTCGCGAGTACACCGAGCGCGAGGCGGCCGAACAGGGGCAGGCTTTGGGAGATTCGCTGCCGATCGGACTGCGGCTCATCTCCGGTGCGGATGAGGCGGGGGTTTGACGCCGGGGGCGTGTCGACCGCAAATGACGCAGATGAAAACATCTCAACTAAATTGAATTCTCTTATCTGCGTCATCCGCGGTCAAATCTTTCCGCTCACTCAGCGGGGATCGCCGCCGATGCCTTCGCGCCGTCCGCGAACGTCACCCGGATCGGCCATGCGAAGCTCTTGATCGTGCAGAGGTTTGAGCCTTCGCTACAGATGAACGACTGGAGGGAGAGTTTGAGGTCGAGGGTTTCTCCGGCCGAAGCGGGCTTCGCGAGCTCGACGTTGACGGGGAAACGCTTTAACGGCTTCTCAAGTTCCATCCCGGAGTCGGGGAACGTGATGACTCCGTTTTTGCCCGGTGTTTCGACGAGATAGGGCATCCTCCCGTCCGCGTTCAGTTTGAACCCGGGCGCGATCGGCACGTTGACTTCGAGGGTAAACGCCTTGCCGGGGGCGACGGTGACCGCCTGCTCCTTTTGGACCACGAGGCGCGGGAAGACGGGCTTGCGGGCCTTGGGCGCGGGGGGGTCGAGCTTGAGGTCGAGGGTCGTCACGGCCTTCGTATCAAGGTCCACAACTCGGATCTTATGATTATTCGTGTCGGCGACAAACAGCGAGTTCCCCGCCACGCTCAACCCCCCCGGCTCGTAGAACTGGGCGGGGCCGTCCTGGTCGCCCCGTTTGCCGGTCCCGGCGAACGACCGGACTTCGCGGGTCTTTGGGTTGCAGGCCTTGATCTTGTTATTATATGAGTCGGCGACGTAGAGAACCCCGCCGGCGAAGGTCACGCCCAGGCAGTGCTGGAGGCGGACATTCTCGCCGCGGCCGTCGATGTCTCCGAACTCGAAGAGCCCCTCGCCGACGATGGACTTCACCGCGTTGGCTGGTTCGGTCAGGGAGATGGCGCGGAGGGCGGAGACCTCTGAATCGGCGACGTAAAGTGTCGTTCCGTCGGTCGCGAGGCCGCTCGGCTGGGCGAACGCGGCGGAGGCGGCGGGGCCATCGACGATGTTCTCATTACCCGTCCCCGCGAAGACCCCGATCTGTTTTGATTCGAAGTCGAACTTCCAGATCTGGTGAGAGCCCGCCATCGCAATATAAAGGACGCTCGAACCGGGGACATGCGCGAGGTCCCAGGGGCTGTTGAGGGGCGTCTTTGTCGCCGGGGCCGGGGCCGCCGCCCGATTGATGCGCTGGGCGTGCTCGCCGGTTCCCGCGACGGTCGCGACC
>JAYUFP010000537.1:0-1565 GCA_043738665.1 Isosphaeraceae bacterium | reverse complement strand
CGCGTTCAAGCCGGGGCTTTTCCCTGGGATAAACCCAGATCACGATCCGCCCCTTCGGCTTTAACAAGCTGGCCAACGAGAGAAACGCGGCGCGGGGGTCGGGCGTGTGATCCAAAACTCCGAGCGAATAGATCCGATCGAAACTTCCGGCGGCGAATGGCGGGCGTAAAAGATCCCCTTGGATGACTTCGACGCCTTGCAATTCGCGGGTCAGGTGGCGCGCGGCGATCACCGCTCCGCTCAGGTCGATCCCCACTAACAGTTCCGGCTTCGCTTCGGCGGCGACTCTCAGATAGCGTCCCATCCCGCAACCGCCGTCGAGGACCGTTCGTCCCGCGAGGTCTTCGGGAGTAAACCCCGTGCGGTTTCGGAAAGTGGCGCGATCCTCCTCGGGCCGGAGGATCCGAAACCGGTTCCATTGGAGGTTGTACGCCGATTTCGTCCGCGACTGGTCGAGTCCCGCGGTGCGAGTCATGGCGCGGTCGCCTCCCCCTTGCGGTCCCAGAGGTCTTCGGCCGCGCTGCGGCGGAGGTAAACGGGCTCGACGAAAAAGACGTCCTCGCGACGACCCGTCCTCCAGACCTCCCAGGCCAGGCTCGCCATTTTTCGGGGGTCGGGCCGGTTGGCTTCGACGTTTTCAGGACGCCGCAGGTGAGCGGGAATGCAAGGCAGGAGCCGCGCGACTTCGAGCGCGGGTCCCAGCACGAAGGCGTCTTCCGGCACGGCGGCCTTCCATGCTTCGAGCGAGAGAACTCTGGTCTCCGAAATTCTTAAGAGCGGACTGCCGATCGCTTCCCGAATGAATTCGGCGGCGTAGAAATCGCCGCGCTGGGCGTCTCCGACGGCGGCGATGAACCGGGCGTCGTCGGGCGCGTTACGCGCCACGATTTCCAGGCTGTCGAGCCCGGCGAGCGGCTTGCCGAGGGCATAGGCGATCGTCTTGGCGGCCGTGATGCCGATCCGCAGGCCGGTGTACGATCCGGGGCCGAGACCGACCGTGAGGCCATCCAGGTCGGCGATTTTGATCCCCGCCTCGGCGAGGAGGTCGTGGACCGCCGGGATCAAGATCCGGCCGTGACGGGTCGAAGGGTCGGGACTGGCGACATGGAGGCGCGACCCCACCGAAACCGCGAGTGCGGCGCGGTTCGTGGACGTGTCGATCGCCAGGAGGGTCGCGGTCACGGAAATCCTTCGGGGCAGTCCGTCCGGGTTTGGGTCGGAAAAGTGATCAGCATGGTAGGAGACTTGAAATCAGGCCGGGGCGAGCGATGACGTAAAGACAACCGAGTCGGAAAACGAGCGACTCCGCTCTTGACCCGCCCCGCGACGGACGTGCAATGGGCACATTACGCTTAACGATCTTAACAAAATCGCGCCAAGGGTTCTCCCGGCGGGCGATCACTCCTTTATAATGATGAGGAGGGGAGGGCGTTCTAGGGTTCGGATCGGTGCGTTCGGTCGCGTTGCGCGACCCGCATGGATCTTGACCCCGGCCTGTTCGGACAACTATCCTAGTAGGATTGCACGGCGAGACCGCCGGACAGTCCTGGCCCCCTTTAAGGTAG
>JAYUFP010000536.1:0-37513 GCA_043738665.1 Isosphaeraceae bacterium | reverse complement strand
CCGCAGCTTGCTACGCAAATCGGGAAGTGCTTCCCGGCCTATTTCTGAGTCCCATCAATGACAGATTCGGAGGCCAGGGCGATGACCGGCAGGCAGGCGCTGAAGCGTGCGAATCTACTTTACGTCGGATCGTGCGTCGCGGGGATGGTCGTCGGGACCGCGATCGTGGCTGTCGGTCTCGCGATCGAATCGTGGAGGGTCAAGCACGGGCTGGCGAGTTCCAACGCGATCTTCTTCGGGTCCTTCGCGATCGGCTTCGCCTTCTTCATCGTCGGCGTATTCAGTGGTCATTGGTTCCTCCGCTGCCCGTGGTGCCGCGGCAACTGGTCCGCATTCGCGTCTCAATTACTGCATGCGGAACGCGTAAAGTACTGTCCCTATTGTGCAAAAGTGCTCGATGAGGAACTGCCTATAAATAAATCACTCGCGGGGAAACGCTTGAAGAATCCGAAGTCCAAGCAACGCGAGTGGGACGAAGATCTCGTCTGACCCCTTCCGCTCCGGGTACGACGCGTATCGTAGGTGGATTCTTGACCCGGCCCACCCGGGGTCAAGCCATCACTTCTTCAAAGCCTCGTCGATGAACGCGAACAGCGCCTTTGTAGCCGGATCGTCGGGCAGGCCGATATCCGCGTTGACCTTGTTGTGGTGGGATTCCCGGGCGCCGAACACCTTGGCGGAGACGCCCGCGCTCTTCAGCACGCTCGCGAGCCGCTCGGCCTGTGCGCTCGTGTCGGGGTGCCCGGCGACGTGGAGGATGAAGAACGGGGGAATGCCTTTGTCCTTGGCCACATGCGTCACGGTGGAGAAGTCCCGGTGCTTCGCCGGGTCGTTGCCGAACTTTTCGCGGTGACCGACCTTCGCTTGCGGCTGACCGTGCGCCCGACGGCGGGTCTCGGCCGTCTCGATGATCGCCGGCACGTCGTACGTGTCTCCATCGACGGGAACGCATCCTTTGATGATCGCCAGCGACAGGCCCTCAGCCTTCAAATAGCGGTCGTCGGTGCAGATCAGCGCGGCGAGTTGCGCGCCTGCGGAATGGCCCATCACGAAAATACGCTTCGGGTCACCCCCATACTCGGCGATATGGTCGTGGACCCAGCGGACGGACTTGGCGACGTCGCGGACGATGGTCCCCATGTCGACGCGCGGCAGGAGCCGGTAATTCGTGGAGACGAAAACGAACCCTTTCTCATTGAACACGCGAGGCTTGATCTGGACGTCCGACTTGTCGCCCGTCTGCCAGCCGCCGCCGTGAATCCAGAAGACCACGGGCAGGTCTTTCGCGTCACGCGGAGAATAAACGTCGAGCACATGGCGCTCGACCGTCGGGTCGCCGTAAGGGATGTCGCGTTTGACGACCTGAGCCTGCGCCTGGGACGCAAGGGCGAGCGTGACGAGGAAAGGGGAAAGATGTTTCATGGAATTCATCCTTCATCTGAGGAGTGGACACCGAAAGCGATCGCGGCCGACGCCCCACGAGTCACGGCTGACGGTCGTATCAGAATGGCTCCCGAAGTCCCCGTCAACACCCCATCAACCCGCCGGCTTCTCCCGGGCCGAGGCGAGCTTGGCGACGAACGCGGCGTGTTCGGGGGATTTCGCCCCGAGGTCGATCACCTCCCGCAAGCGCCTGGTGTCGAGGGCGAGAAGGGCCTGCGGGTCGAGCCAGAGGCCGGGGAAAACTCGGGAATGGTACAGTCCGTCTTCGTCGGGCGGCACCGCCGCAAGCCGGCCTTCTTGCAGGACATGCCAGAGGACCTCGTCGGGGTCGAACGCTCGCACCAGGTACTCCAAAACCCCCGCCCGCTCGTATTCGGCGAGCTTCGGGCCGAGGTCGATGAACCTCGACGATTTGGAAACCTCGGCGACCATCTCGGGAACGCCCACGACGTACCCGTCCTCATCCCGAGTCCGTCCCCCGCATTCCGGAAGGATCCGAAGCGTCATATCGGGCTGAGGCTCGTTCCGTCCGTCGAGAATGACCGTGACATGGCTCAACACATCGACGCCGCGCGTGAATTCCTGGAAATAGGCCAGCCAGCACCCAAGACACGCCGACGATTCCCCGTGCTCATACCCGACACGACCCGGGAACGAAACCACACCGCCAATCAATTCCGCGCGAAATCCGGGCGGCATCGCCTCATAACGGGCGTGAAACGTCGGCTGATCGAGATGTTGGCCTTCGACCAGTGGAGGCGTGGCAGGTGTCGCGGCCGACGGCTTGGAGACTTCTTCCCGGGGCGAAGTGACGGTGTTCGTCGCGAAGCCCTCCAAAGGAATTCGATGGATCATAACAAGTTTATATAAATTTGAATAATTACGTTTTTAACTCTAAGTGCAAAAAACGGATTCCTTTGATAGCGATATTAATAATTAGTGAATCATTAATTTGTTGCCCAATTCGAAGTGCTTCTTTGAGGAATTCAATCGCCTTCGCTTTTTGGTCCATGCGGGCGTACGTGTAGGCCAGATTGCTCAGTTCAGTGCCTTCGCTACGACGGTCGCCCATTTCACGGGCGATCGCCAAACTCAACTCATGGCAACCGATCGCCTTCTCTATCTGACCCATTCTGGCATAAGTCGCTCCGATATTTCCGAGGATTGATCCCTCACTTCGGCGGTTGCCGATTTCACGGGCGATCGCTAAGCTCTCTTCTTGATGGAGAATCGCCTTTTCAAATTCCTTGTTGTGAGCGTATATAGAAGCTAACTGACCCAATATTGTTCCTTCTCCTTCACGATTCTTCACTTTACGCGCAATCGCCAAACTCTGTTCGTCGTATTCGATAGCTCTTTCTCTTAACCCCATGCCGGCATAGGCAAAGCCTAGACAGCCAAGTAGCGTTCCTTCACCCTCACGGTCTCCGATCTCGCGTGTGATGGCTAAACTCTTCTCGAAATATCCTAAAGCATCCTCAAACATATTAAGCTGAGCACAAGAGGTACCAAGATCGCAAAGCGCCATCCCCTCTCCTTGACGATCGCTGATCTCAACATAGAGTTCAACCGCCCTCCGAGAGTAGTCTAGTCCGACATCTTCTTTAGACATCAACAAGTAAGCTCTCCCAAGTTGCAGCAAGAGGGCGGCCCGTCGGGCTTTATTCCCTCGGGTTTCTCGGTCGGTCGCATTTTCCAGTTCAAAAAGCAAATCGTTCAGAAGCGAGATCCGATCGGACTTATCAGAGACCAAAAGATTCCGGGATTGGAAAATCGGCATCTCGATCTGATTGTCCTCCCATTTCTTTCGCTGTCCCGCAGGCGCCATGAACCGAAACGTTCCCGCCCGCCAGTGCCAGAAATCCGGGGCTTCCTTTGCGAAGAGCGTTTCGGCCGAAGGCAAGAGCCAGAGCACGATGGGAACAAGGCAGAGGCGGGAGTAGGCGTCGCGCTGGATGTTGGCGTTTCGGAGGATCGGTTGCGGGGGAACTTTTCCTTCGCCGAGGTCTCGGTAATCGAGATGGGCTTCAAGCCCAATAATCATCACGGCGGCGGTCTTGCCTTCGGGGGCGGGATTGTCGCGGAGGTGGTCTCGGAGCCTCTGGAGGATCTGCTCTTCGTCTCGAAATTTCCCGAGGTCGAGCCGGGTCAGAAAGACCGGTCGGGAGGCGATGATCTCTTCGAGGCGTTCGAGCTGGGTCTGGCGGGTCTGGACATTGTCGATGCAGGCCAGGCCGAGACGGAAGCCGGGGGCCTCTTCGAGGAAGAGCGCGAGTTCGCGGAGTTCGCGCTCGTTCTCGGCCTTTTTACCCCGTGCCCGAGGCTTTGTCTCGCGCGGTGCTTTGGACATCCTTCAAGGCCTTCTTGAACGCCTCGATTTCCTGAATCACCGGGTGGACATCGTACCACATCCGGTCGCCGTTGTATTCGAGGACCGAGCCGTTGAAGAGGAGATGATTGAAGAAGTTGCGATATGTCTCGACTTTTTCGGGGTCGGCGGCTAAAAGGCCGTCGGAGCGATCTCGCTTGGAATCGTGGATCTGAGCGAGCAGGGGATAATAGACCTGGCCCGGGATCAGGAGACGCTCGAAGCTGAGGCGAATCTTCAGGACCGCACGTTTGACCGAGGCGGCGTCGATCTTGGTTTTTCCGTCGGCGGCGGCGCTGAGCTGAGCGTTGCCGATGAGCCTCATGAGGTCGCGAACACTGCCTCCCGACATCTCCGCGAGCTTCCGGACGACGTCTCGCTTTGCAAACACCGCGTCGATCTCGACCCGCTTGGCAACGGTCTCCACCAGCGCGTCGAGCCCTTTCTTGAAAAGCCGGCCCGCAGGGTCACGGACTTTGACGATCGAGAGGGTGAACGTCCGGTCGAAGACCATGTCGATGTTCATCGACGGGTCGAGCGCCGTGGCGACCGGCACGGTGTAGATCAGATGGGCCCGGGGTTGCTTGAGGAATTCACCGTTTTCGAAGAACAGCGGGCCGCTAACCTCCGGCGTAAGGCGGTCGAGGTTGTCGATCACGATCAACAAGTTGGCCGGCTTATTGTTCTCGGCGAGAACCTTGTGGGCGTTGTCGAGTAACAAATTGACGCCCGCGATCAGCTCGGACGACTTGTTTTGAAGATCCCGACGGATCTCTTTCCGGCGCTCGGTGCTCCCCTTCATCATCGATTTCAGCTTGGCGAAAATCCCCAAACTCAATCCGAATAGCCCCGTCTTGACGCCGGCGCTTGCCTCGGTCTCCAGCTTGATTTCCGAAGTCACCTTGTCCGTCTGCTTCATGGTCACGGCATCGAACCAACGGGCGACCTGCTCGGCGAGTTGGCGGTCGAGAGGCATCCCGTCGGCCTCGAATTTTCGGACGATCTCGTCAACCAGCCAGAGGAACAGGTCGGTGTAATCATATTCGCCGAGCAGGGCCTCGTCGGCAGTAAAGTGAACGGTCGTGAAGCGGTCGGAAACGTCGTCTTCGAGACGATAGAGCTCGGTGGTCTTGCCGCTACCGCGATGCCCCGTGAAGGCGATCTTGGCGAATCTGTTGTCCGAGGCGTCGTAGTTCTTGAGACACTCGCGTAACTCCGCGAGTTCATTTGACCCGCCACGGCCGGCGGCAAGGTTCTCGTATCGCTTATCCTTCAGGCCTAGCGGTTCCAGATCGATCACCGCCGCGACTTCGCTCAGTTTCGTGGCTTTGCGAAATTCACTCATGATCAATATCTTCTCATTTTCATCGGCGTCAATCTGCGACATCTGCGGATGAATTCTGTTGTCTCGGTCACGACAGCAAGAACTCCAGATCCTCCCGCGACAGATTCGAGATCACCCGGTTGTCCGCGTTCAAAATCGCGTCGGCGAGGTCGCGCTTCTTTTGCTGGAGTTCGAGGATCTTTTCCTCGACCGTGTCTCGACAAATCAATCGGTACGCGAAAACCCTCTGGGTCTGGCCGATCCGGTGCGAACGGTCGATGGCCTGGGCTTCGACGGCGGGGTTCCACCAGGGATCTAATAAATAGACATATTCGGCCGCGGTGAGATTCAAACCTAAACCGCCCGCTTTCAGGCTGATCAGGAAGATCTTCACGGTCGGGTCGTTCTGGAACCGGTTCACGCGCTCCTCGCGGTTTCTCGTGCGGCCGTCGAGGTATTCGTAGACCAGGCCTTCCTTGTCGAGGCGTTCCTTGACGATCGCCAGGAAGCTCGTGAACTGCGAGAAAACAAGGATCTTGTGCCCTTCCTCCACCACTTCGGCGATCTGCGGCAAGAGCATGTCGAGCTTGGCGCTGGGCTCGGAAGTGAGGGTCGGGTCGATCAGGCCGGGGTGGCACGCCGCCTGGCGGAGCCGGAGGAGGGCTTCCAGCACCTCGATCTTCGAACGGTTCAGCTCGGCGGTTTCTTTCCTCAAGAGGGCCGTGCGGTAGTGGGTCCGCAACTCCTCGTAAATCTTCCGCTGGGCGGGCTCCATGTCGCAGTGGAGGGTTTGCTCGGTCTTTTCGGGCAAATCCTGAACCACCTGGGCCTTGGTCCTTCGGAGGATGAACGGCTTGAGCGACCTGGCCAGGATCTGGCGGTCGGTGTCATCCAGGGCTCCCGCGCCCGTCGTGTGCCGTTTGAAGACGGGGTTGGTCCCGAGCATCCCGGGGTTTAAGAATTCGAAGATCGACCAGAGTTCTCCCAGGTGGTTCTCGATCGGCGTTCCGCTCATCGCCAGCCGGTGCTTGCCTCGCAGGAGCCTTGCGGCCTTGGCGGCCTGGCTCTCGGCGTTCTTGATCGCCTGGGCCTCGTCGAGCAGGATGTAGTCGAACTCGATCCCGGTCAGCTCGGCGATGTCGGTGCGGAGGGTTCCATAAGTGGTCACGATCAGGTCGTAGTCGCGGAACTCCTCGCGGAGCGGGTGCCGGTTGGGGCCGGTGTAGTCGAGAACCCGGAGCCTCGGCGTGAACTTCGCGGCCTCCTGGATCCAGTTGAACACGAGCGAGCGCGGCACCACCGCCAGCGTCGGCCCTTTCGCCTGCCTGCGGGTCCTTCGTCTTTGAAGGAACGCCAGCACCTGCACGGTCTTGCCCAGGCCCATGTCGTCGGCGAGGATTCCCCCGAAGCCGAACCGGACGAGGTAATCGAGCCAGCCCAGGCCTTCGCACTGATACGGGCGGAGTTCGCCGTGGAACCCCGAGGGGGCGTCGAGCGGAACGATCCCTTCGAATTTCGTCAGGCTCTGGCGGATCTTTTCGAACGCCTCGTCGACGCGGATGTCCGGCTGCGCGGCGACCAGGGCGTCGAGCACCCCGGCCTGCGACGTGCCGAAGCGGTAGTGACCGTCTTCCTCGGTGCCGAGGTCGACGAGCAGGCCGTATTTCTTGATCCACTCCTCAGGAAGCACGCCCACGGAGCCGTCGCTGAGGGTGACCGAGGTCTCCCCCCGGCGCGCCGCGGCGAGGAGTTCGGGCAGGGGGATCGTGGCCCCGCCGTAATCGACATGACCGTCGAGCTCGAACCAGTCGATCCCCGTGGTGACCGAGAGCTTGAACTCGCCCGCGGGGCGGATCAGCTTCCCTTCGGCTTCGACCCGCCAGCCCACCGCGGCGAGGTCCCGAGAGACCTGCGCGGCACGCTTGGCGGCGATCTCCATGGTCCCCGGTTCGACGCGGGGGTCTTTCGACTCACGGAAGCCCATCTCGAATAAAAGAATGTCGGCGGCATGTTCGGTGGCGGTGTCGCGGCGGATCGACAGGCCGTGCTCGGTGGAGACCGCCATGGGGGTCGTGCGTCCCGCCGGGATGACCGCGCCGTCGTAGTCGAATTCGAGTTCGGCGAGGAGCTTGTCGGCCGCGGCCCCCCAGTTCTGCCGGGGGGCGCGGATCGTCAGGCAGGGGCGGGGTTTGGTGTCGATCTCCTCGAACTGGATCGTGTCGATCAGTTCGGTCGCGCTGATCTTGGCCTCGCCGAGAATCCTGCCGAGCATGATGTCCTGCTGGGGCTCGGCGAAGACGATTTCCTTTTCGTGGCGGAGTCTGATGATCCATGTCATGACGCCGACGTCGTCGAATCGCGCGGCGCGGCCGACCCCGAGGATTAACAGTCCGGGGACGAGCACCAGGGGTTCGGCGAGGTCCATGCGGTCGGGTTTGGGCTCTCCGCGACGCAAGGCCCCGCGCCACGACCAGCGTTTGCCGCCGAGTTCGGGTTTGACGTCGAGTCCGAACCGCCAGGTCGGGCCGTCGTCCCAGCGCATGGTCGGGGGGTCGTCTTCGCCCTCGGTGCGTTTCAGGCGGAGTCTGCCGCTCTTGGCGAGGGCCTCGACGACGTCGATCCGGTCGGGCTTGAGGACGTAGCGCCTGGTGCCGACCGAGTCGCCCGTTCCCGGCGGCGGATTCGTGCCGTTCAGGAGCGCCTTGGCCGCCGCCAAAGGTGACGACGAGGCCGCCGCCGCCGCCGCCGCGGAGGGGGTCTGCGCGTCTTCGAGCAGGACGAGCAAGTCGCGGTCGTCGGGGTCGTACTTGGCCTGTGCGGAGTCCGGCGAGTGCCACCAGGGTTTTAGCGGACCCCAGTCGCCGCCGGGACGGCGCTGGCGACGATAGAGGTCGACGACCACCTGGCTCTGAGCGAGGGTCGAAGGGACGTCGATCACGAAGACGAGCAGCCGCTTGGCCCCGCGGTTGACGACCTTGGCACGCGCCTTGGCGTCGACCTTTTCACGGGTCCTGTCACCACGCTCGCGACCGGCGACCCAGGGTTGACCGGGGCCGGGACCGTAATTCGAACCCGGGCCGGGGCCGTAACCCGAGCCGGGGCCGGGACCGTAACCCGTACCGGGGCCGGGACCTTGCGTACCGGGAACCACTCGCCCTCGACGATCTTTCTTTCCACGCAACTGAGGCTGACCGGGTCCGTTCGGACCGGGTCCGGGACCGGGACCGGGACCATGACCGGGGCTTTGCCGGCCCGGGCCGTGCGGGCCGGGAACCTGCCGCCCCCCCGGGCCGTTCTGGCCGGTGCCTGGTCTTCCGGGTCCGTTGGGACCGGCACCTTGCCGCCCCGGGCCGTTCTGACCGGGTCCTTGTCGGCCGGGACCGTGCGGGCCGGGGCCGCCGGGTTGTTGTTGCCTCTGGCCGTAGCCTTGCCCTTGCGGACCCGGGCCTGGCCTTTGTCCCTGCTGTCCGGGACCCCCGGCGTAGTTTTGCGGGCCTGCCGGGCCGTTTTCCGGGGTGCCCTGGGGGTGCCTGGGGACGTCGCTGACGAGTTTCAAGGGGCGGACCGGCGAAGGCTGGATGAGTCCCCTCGCGTCGGCCATCAGCACGGTGGCCCAGACGTGTTTGCAGGGGTCGCCGGTGGGCGTGAAATAGGGGCAACTGCAGGCGATGTGGAGCCTGCCGTTGCGGAGCCGGAGGCGGACGCGGTACTTGGCCGTCCCCCGCACCCGCGCCGCGACCTCACCGGCGGTCGCGCCCGTGATGACCACGCGCCCCTTGGCGAAGTACGACTGCCCGCGAGAGCGGACCGCGTCGCTGAAATCCCTGGATATCTTCTGGGCGATCCCCATCATTCGTTCCCAAATACCGATCACCGGACCGTGGTGCGGTCGGGGCGTCCTGTCACGAATCGAATTGAACCGAACCGACGCCGGGGGGCGAGGCCACACCGACACGCACTGGAACCTCGGGTGCGGCGGGACCGGCCCGACGCGGGGAGGAGTGCCTCACCAAGAGTTCACGCCGTACGGACTTTCGCCTGACTGACGGACACTGACACCGATCAAGGTCTCACTGTCCCTTCACGCAGTCGCCGTTCCGATCGCCGAAGGACTTTGCCCGGCGCCGCCGAAAACGACCCATAAGGGCGTAAAAACCTCGCGAACTTGAACAAAAATTCCGAAACTCCCGACGCCGTCGTGCGTTTTCCCGTCCGGACTGAACTGGCCTTGTCCGGCTCAACGGCGCGGTCGTCCCTCTGCCCGGGCTTCCACGACGACCCTGGCCACGGCGAACCCGGCGTTTGCCAGGTCGTTGACGGCGGACCCGATCGCATCACCCGGGGAATCCGCCTCGCGGTCGAAATCGACGGTCACCACCCCTTCGCAACTCCCGACGCCCGCGTCGTCGCAACCGGCCTCAAAGACGGCGTCGGCGATCTTTTTCGACAACTCATCGACGCCCGCCAGGACGACGGAGAACGCATAGGTTTTCAGCGTGGCGGGCATGGTCTCACTCCTGGCCCTGATGGGGACACCTCAGAATCCCCCAAACATGCCCGCCCGACGGGAAGGAACGTCCAGCCAAGCGATTCGGCGTAAGACACCGCGGACTCTATTTCCTTCGACGGGTGCCGGGGCCTCGCCATCAGGCGATTTCTTTACCAAGTCGCTGTTCAAATTCGCGACAGAGTTTGTTAAACGACCGCGAACGCCTGCGACATAAATCTAGGTCCATCACGCTGGTCATCTTAGGCTGGTCGATGGTCTCCTGATAACTCGCCCCGCGTCGATAGCGTTCGACCCAGCGCTTCCCGTGCCGGGATTTTTCCGAGTCGTCCGACGCAACGAAATCAGGGGGAAGATCGAGGGATTTCTTGAGTGACTCAGCCGAGGCCGCAAACCAGGTCTCATATTCGCTCACTGCCAGTACACACGCCAAATCGAGATCGGAATGCGCTTCACGGCCCCATCCAAGCAGCTTTCGCCCCCACTCATAAGCACAGTCTTCATCCGCGTCGAGCAGAATCAATACCATTTCCGGATCAGAAGACTCGGGAAGATCTCCGAGTTTTTCTCTCGCCAAATCAATCGCTCTGGTCAGACCTTCTTTCTTGACCAGAAGACCACGTGACTGAAGAATCGGACGGCATACCGACACATACTCCCCCCCTACCATAGCCCAGATGCGCTCAATTAAGATGCGAACGCATTCGACTTCTCCATTTCCCTCGACTATGGGAACAACCCGGAGGCGGCTCATTTCCGCGGCTCCGAATATTCGAACATATCAATTTGTTTTTGACGTTCGAGGTCTCTCCAATCAAGCTCGAGTTGGTCCATGCGAAGGAGTTCGCCAGGCGTATACAATTGCTTCTTGATGACCTTGAGACTGGCGGCGTCGATGGGGGCGACTTTAGTATCTCCATCGCGAATCTCGACGACGAGAAGTCGGTCAGTTTCAGGATTGACTCTGTCAAGAAGATCGGGGCTGTGTGTGGTCACCACAACTTGAGTATGGACCGCCGCTTCTCGCAACGCATCCATCAAGGCCCCCGACGCTGCGGGATGAAGCGCGGTCTCCGGTTCCTCAATGCCTACTAACCTAACAGGTGCGGCCCCTTCCGCCAACTGGGTGACGGCGACAAGCGTTCCAAGAGCCCGCAATGTTCCATCTGACATACTATTCGCGAGGAATTTCCAGGGCGAGGGCGACTTGTGTACCTTTTGACGAAACTCTAGTGTCTCTTTAGGCCCAAGAGGAATTCGACTGACGTCCGTTACACCGGGTACAATCGTTGCCAGGTATTCCTTGATTCGCTCTTTGATTGGCGGACGGTCGTTGCCAATCCGACCGATCACGCTCGCGATGTTCCCACCATCGCGATGTAAGATTTCTCCCGCGTCCGGACTCTGGAGAGCCTTCATCGATTCGGGATTCAGGTTGTAGAATCCCATCGTAAGTAGCGCATCGTAAACAGAGCGAAATGTAGGAAGACCGGCGGCGTTCACCAGATACAGTCGGTCGGAAGACGCTGGGGGCATTGGCGTCTCGCTAGAATGGGTCAGTTTCCCTTCATCGAGACGGTATGAACCCACCAGTTGGTTTAGACCTCCTCGAATTTGAAGAGCTTCCTTCTTGACCGAGAATCCGCCTTTCTTTCGTGCCGCCACTTCAAAACCGTAGTGCGCCCAACGGCCGTCTCCAAGGTCGACCTCCAGTTCCAATGCGAAATTGTTTGGGTGACCTGCGACGCGCCGTCTAACCTCGTCGATGCCGCCGCGAGATTTGATCGCATGATCGAGAGATGTCCTTAGTGCGTCTGCAACAAATCGCAGCGCGTCGAGAAAATTACTCTTTCCCGAGCCGTTTCGACCAACCAATACCGTTAGGGGTCTGAGTTCAACGTCGCAATTACCGATACTCTTGTAATTCCGAATCTTTAGACGTCGGAGAAATGCGGTGGGAGCATTTTGCACAAGAGGTAGTAACTGTTCTTCTTCTAATTCAGTCCTGGTCATAGCCTCTAAGCCCCGATTGATTTGCCCGACCTGAACACCACGGTTTCAGCTTGTACACGGGGGGGCACCCCGATCCTTTGGACTCTGGCCGTGGTGGGCGGTGCCCACCTTACAAAGCATCATTCGTTAAACGTCCAGATTCTTGACCTCAAGCGCGTGCTTCTCGATGAACTCCCGGCGAGGCTCGACGTCTTCTCCCATCAGGGTGGTGAACAAATCATTCGCCCCGGCGACGTCTTCGAGCTTCACTTGCAGCAGGGTCCGGCGGGTCGGGTCCATCGTCGTGTCCCAGAGCTGGTCGGCGTCCATTTCTCCCAGGCCTTTGAACCGGGTGAGCTTGATGCCTTTTTCTCCCAGGGAGCGGACCTTCGTCACCAGCTCGCGGAGGTCATAAATCGGGTGGTCCTCGCCGTCGCGAGAGAGGATGAACCGCGGCGGCGGCTCGTCGCCGGTCACTTCGGCGGGGAGGAGGACGTCGGCGCGCATCCCGAACTCGTCGCGGAGTCTCGCGAGCGCCTTGTTCAGGTTACGGACCTCGTGCAATTCGGTGACGTTCTCCGCCTCGGTCGGCTCGGCCTCGGGTCCGCCCGTTCCCGGCTCGCCTTCGGGTTCGGTCGTGGAAGGGGCCGGGGCGTTCGCCTGCCGGTACGATTCCAGCTCCTCGGCCGTGTAGAGCCAGTGCTGCGTGGTCCCTTCCTTCACGAGGTACAGGGGAAGCATGCCGTCGAGCCTGGCGTCGCCTCCCGGGGGATGGATTTTCCCCAGGAACATCCGCAGAGGCAAGTTCCGACGCCCGAACGTCCGCAGGCCGTTCTCGATCGCGACGACCAGGTCGTGGAGAATCCGTACGCGGTCGCCGCCGAGGCTCAGGGGAGAGTCGTCGGTGGTCCCTTCGGGCCTCAGCCTCGCGTTTTCGAGCCCGCGCTCGACCAGGATCGCCTGCATGGCGGGCTCGGTCTGGACGTACCGTCGCTCTTTTTTGCTTGAAATCATATAAAGCGGCGGCTGCGCGACGTACAGGTGCCCCTCGGCCACGAGGCGCGGCATCTGGCGGAAGAAGAACGTCATCAGGAGGGTGCGGATGTGCGAGCCGTCGACGTCGGCGTCGCTCATCATCACGATCTTGCCGTAGCGGCGCTTGCTGGGATCTTCCTCTTCGCCGATGCTGTTGCCCACGGCCGTGATGATGTTGCGGATCTCTTCGTTGCCGAGGACGCGGTCGAGCCGGGCGCGCTCCACATTCAAAATCTTACCCCGCAAGGGCAAGATCGCCTGGTACATCCGGTCGCGGCCTCCTTCGGCGGTGCCTCCCGCCGAGTCGCCTTCGACGAGGAACAGCTCGCTCGAATCCTGGTCGTGCGTGGTGCAGTCCATCAGCTTGCCGGGGAGGCCGCCGCCGGAGAGCACGCCTTTACGGTTGCGGACCAGCTCGCGCGCCTTCCTCGCGGCCTCACGCGCCTCGGCCGCGAGCAAGGCCTTTGCGATGACCTTCTTGGCGGCGGCGGGGTTGGTTTCGAGGAACTCGGCGAGCTTGTCGTTGACGACCTTGGTGACGATCCCCTCGACGTCGCTGTTCGTCAACTTGATCTTCGTCTGACTCTCGAACTGAGGGTCGGGCACGCGGACGCTCACGATCGCCGTGAGTCCTTCCTTGAAATCTTCGCCGGTGATCGCCAGGTCTTTGTTCTTCGCGGGCGCCGCGGCTTTCGCATAGGTGTTGAGTGTGCGAGTCAACGCCGTACGGAACCCGGTCAGGTGCGTCCCCCCCTGATGCGTGTTAATGTTATTGCAGTAGGAGACGACGTTTTCACTGATCGAGTCGTTGTATTGCAGCGCCACCTCGACCTCGATCCGGCGCTCGTCGTCACGGCCCGTCAGCACGACCGGCGGGTGGAGAACGCTCAGTGCCCGGTTCAGGTACGCCACGAACTCGCCGAGTCCCTCCGACGAGTAAAACTCCTCGTTGCGCGTCTCGTCGCCGCGCTCGTCGGTCAAACGGATCGTCACTCTCTTATTCAGGTAGGAGAGTTCGCGCAGCCGCTTCTCCAGCGTGTCGTAATCGAAAGTCGTGGCCGGAAAGATCTCGGAATCCGGCAAAAACGTGATTTTGGTGCCCGACTTATGCGTGGGACCGGTCGCGCGCACGTCGCCTTGGGCCACGCCCCGCTCGAAGTTTTGCTTCCAGACCTGGCCGTCGCGGTGAATTTCCGCCTCCAGCCATTCGGAAAGCGCGTTCACGGCCGTCACACCCACGCCGTGAAGGCCGCCTGAGACTTTGTACGTGTTGTGGTCGAACTTGCCGCCGGCGTGGACCACCGTCAGCACCACCTCGAGCGCGCCCTTGCCGGACTCTTCGTGCAGGTCGACGGGAATCCCCCGGCCGTCGTCCACGATCGAGATCGAACCATCGACGTGAATCGTCACGTGAATGTGCTTACAGAAGCCGGCCATCGCCTCGTCGATCGAGTTGTCGATGACTTCGGACACCAGGTGATGCAGTCCGCGCACGTCGATGCCGCCGATGTACATCGACGGCCGCAGGCGGATCGCTTCGATCCCCCCCAGCGCCCGGATGTTCTTGCCCGTGTAGTCCCCCTGGCCGTTGCCGGGGCTAGGAGCGGCGTCGATCTCGGTCTCAACGGCGGTCGCGTCGGAATTGCTCGGAGCCATTACGGAATTACCTCAAACGGACAATCAAACGTTGTGCGCGATGCGTTCGGAAGCGGAACTTCAACGAACGATGGATTTGACGGAGATCCGGCCGACTTCGCGGCCGTCGATCACCACCGGGATGTCGTCCGCGTCGGTGAACGTGACGACCTCTTGAAAACGTGCCGTGTGAACGGATCCCGTCGGATTCGAATGGACTTCGATCAACTTTTCTTTCTTGTTCACGATCCAGACGACGGGTATCCCCGACCAGGCATAAATCGGCAACGCCTCGCGGTCTTCGCGGAGCGAGCTATCGGCGACCTCGACGACGAGCGCCACCTCCTCCGGGCCGGGATGGTGATCTTCGTAGTCGTCGCGCCCCCCCCGTGTGACAACCACGTCCGGTTCCGGCTCACTCCCCCCGCCGTCCGGTCCCTCGGGCAACGTGATCGGGTCTTCCTTTCGGACATACCAGCCTTTCACGGCAAGGTCGTTCAACGCGTCGACCAGCCGTTGGGTGATGGTGACGTGAGGCGCTCCTCTGGGCATCTTCTTCACCAAAAGGCCGTTGAGAAGCTCGATCTTGTCTTGTGGTCTCAACAGACCGTGATCGGCCATCTCGTGATACAGGTCGGTCGTCATTCGGTAAAAACGATCGGGCGAATTCGATGACGAGGCGTTTTTTTTCACGAGCACCCCGTCGAGCAAAACGACCTTGTCGTCCTTCCTGATAAGGTCGTGCGCAATCATCGATTCGTAAACGTCCGGCGACATCCGATGGAGCTGATCCACGGGGACCGGCAAAGGCTCAAGCAACGCCGAGGTCTGCGTTCGCGGTTCCATGATCAAAAGCCCTCCTCGGTTACCGCTTCCGACAAGCAAATCCGATAAGACCCCTGGAACATCGCGTCTCAACGCGGCCGAAACCATGAGTCAGGGCAAGAAGTCTTTCACGGCGACCTTGCCGACCTCATGCCCGTCGATCACCGCGGGAATTTCGTCATCCGGGCCGTAAGTCGTCATTTCTTGATATTTCGAAAATTCGCCCGGGCCGGTCGGCCGGGAGTAGACCTCGACGGTTTGCTCATTCAGGTTGACGATCCAGACGACGGGGATGTTCGTCCACGAATAGCGGGCCAGCCCCTTCCGATCCTTACGCAGGGAGCTGTCGGCCACCTCGACGACCAGCGCGGTGTCTTCCGGTGTCGGATTGCGGCTCGAATAATCACGCCATGCACCTCGGGCAACCGTCACGTCGGGTTCCGGAACCGACGGACGCCCTTTTGGGCCTGATGACAGGGCGACAGGGCCTTCGGGTCTGACGATCCAGCCTTTTGAGATGATCGCTTTGAGGGCCTCTACAACCAACATCGTCGCAGTGTAATGCGGGTGGCCTTTGGTCATCTGTTTCACCAGAACCCCGTCAAGCATCTCGACCTTATCCGGCGGCCCGAGCAACCCGATCTCGGCGGTCTCAAGGTAAACCTCCAGGGGAATCCGGTAGAGCCTGTCAATGGGATCAGCCGACACACCTTCCACGACCAAAAAGCCATCGACGAGTTCCACTCGGTCCCGGCCGTCGGCGTTCAACAGGCCGTGCTCGATCATCCCTTGGTAGACTTCGGGCGACATCCGATACAGTTGATCCAACGGCACCGGCAAGGGCTCAAGCACCGCCGAGGTCGGCGATCGCGGTTCCATCAGTAGCCCTCCTCGGTTCGCTTGCCATTACGTTTCCCGCCGAAAGGCCGGTGGGGCGGGTTTTCGGCCTTATTAGGCTCTTTGGGCGTCGTGAGGATTGGACCCACGCGAAACCGGATGTCGAGCACGGAGAGGTCGGGGACGCTTTGGCGGAGGGCCTTCAGGAGCCTCGACTTTTCGAACGCGGCGAGTTCTTCGAGCAAGGCTGAGTGCGCCACCGTGACGTTCAGGATCCCCCGGCGGACCTCGCCGAGCTTTGTCAGCTTGCAACGCGGCTCGCCCACCGCCGCGTTCCAGGCGTCTTCGAGCGCCTTCGCGGCGCCGAGCCTGGCGAGCCCCTTCGCGGCGAAGAGTTCCGCGAGGATGTCGGAGACCGCCTTGGGTCCTCGGTGTTTCGGGCTCGGGCTCGCCATGCCTTTCGCGTCCCCCGACCGGTCGGGCCGTGGCCTCGTGTACCCGACGTTCCTCATCGTCCTCATCCCGAGGGGAGTGAACGCCCTTTCATTGTAACCCTGGACGGACCCCGCAGGCAACGGGATTGATGGGCGATGGCCGATGATCGATGACCAAAACTCCGTTTTCGATCATCGGCCATCGGCGTCGTGACCTACGAAAACTTGAATCGCTTGTTTTCGGCTTGTTTGCCCGAACTGACGAAATCTCGCGACTCAAGACCGCAAGTCCATTAATCCGAGCGGTTTACGGGCAGCGAAAAGTCCCTAATTGTCAGACCTTCAAGTTTGCGTAGGTCACGACCGCCATCGATCATCGGTCGTCGGCCATCCCTCACCGGTCCCGCGTCAACGGCATCACCACGTACGTGTACCGATCGTCGGTCTTGAAGACGGCGGCGTTCTTGGCGTCGATCAGTTCGGCGGTGATCTCGGCGGTGTCTTCGAGGGTTTTCAAGGCGTCGGTCAGGTAGCGGGGGTCGAACGTGATCTCGACGGGCTTGCCTTCGTAGCCGATCGGCAGCTCGACGTGCGAGGTTCCCACGTCGGCCGCCTGGCTCGACAGCTTCAAGACGCCGTTGCCGAACGAGAAATCGACCCCTCGGCTCTCCTCGCTCGTGACGATCGACGCCTGCTCCACGGCGAGCCGCAACGGGCCGACTTCGAGGCGGATCTTGACGTCGACGTTCGCCGGGAAGACGTCCTGATACCGGGGGAAGCGGCCTTCGACGAGCCGGGAGTAAATCACGGCGCGCTCGGTGCGGACGAGCACGGCGGTCGTCCCCTGGATGGCGATGTGGACCGGCGGGTCGGAGTCTTCAAGGTTCCGTTCGATCAGCTTTAACGCCTTCACGGGGATGACGGGGCTTCCGGCGGGGTTCGTCGCGTCGTTCTCGGCCTCGGCCGGGGCGGACATCCTGGCGAGCCTGCGGCCGTCGGTGCCGACCATCGTGATGGTTTCGGCCGTCAGCTCGACGAGGACGCCTCCCAGGGCGTACCGGGTGCTCTCCACGTCGGTCGCGAAGATCGTCCGGCGGATCAATTTGCGGAGGTCGGCCGCGGCGACGGTGTGAAAGGCGGTCGCGGCGAAGTCCGGCACTTCGGGGTAAAGACTCGGGTCTTCCCCGGGGAGCGAGAACTCGGCGCGGAGGCCGCGGACGTGGAGCCGTTCGCCGTCGGCTTCCAGCGAGATCTCGGGGTCGGAGCTGGTGCGGAGGATCGACGAGAACCGCGCCATCGGCAAGATCGCCGAGCCGGCCTGGTCCACCTTCATGCCGAGCACCCGGTGCCTGATCCCGACTTCGAGGTCGGTCGCCATCAGGATCGAGCCGTCCTCGGCGTCCGCCACGAGCTTGACGCTCTGGAGGATCGGTTTCGGGCTCCGGACCGGAACCACCATGCCGACCGCCCCAAATGCGGCGAGCAATCCTTCGCGGTTGCAGAGGGCCTTCATGCGGTCGGATCTCCGTCTCTATCGCTAAATATTCCGAGCATCAACGAACGCCCCGGCGGTCGACTCCGAAGGACGGGGCCCGACCAACCTCTCAATCTTACCCGTTCCGCAAGCGAAGAGGGAGCCCTGTCGGCCCAAAGACAGGGTTGTTCGTTTTTGATGGACCGAGATGCCCGATGCCCGATGGTCAATGACCAAAGGAAGTCCACGGGATCTGGTGAAGATCGCGGTCTGATTTCTTGGTCAATGACCATCGGGCATCGGGCATCCCGAGAACTCCAGGTCGAAAATGAAACCGCGCCGGATCCAAACGGAGTCATGGTTTTCGCCCCCACTCTCTCGGGACGTGCGGGGCTTGTTTCTCTTCTGAAGGAAAAGGAGAGAGATCTACCGTCGTCTTCTTCGAAGCGGCGGCGGGTTTCCGTGCATCGTACCCGATCCCGTTGAACAAAGCCATGATACCAAAGAACTTAACCGGGTACAACCGCCGTTGAACACCGGGGGGAAACCTGTCGATAAAGGTGTCGACCGCGGCGGCAAGGGCGGGTGACGCGGTGGGTCGTTGTCGCCGTCGTCATCGACGTTCGGGGGAAACCCCTCGGCCGGACACCGACCGTGAACGCGTTATCAACAGGTTTTCCCCCGCCCGCCGTGGACGGCGCGTGAGGCGAAAGGATGGATTTTGTAGGGTCCGCCGTGCGGGTCGGGGCGCTACGTGGTCCGTGTCGGAAAGGCCGTCGTCGCACCGTTTTGCCTGGTAGAGTCGGCCGTGCCGACCGTCTTTCGTCCGGGACGTTGCCAGAGCAAAGGTCTCACCGCCGACCCTAACGGGATGGTCTGCCGCCCGCGGGGTCGACGTGATTGCCAAGGTTTGCCCGAGCGCCCGGGTCTACCACGCTTCATCGGAGCGAATAGCGGTTGACCTTTACGTGACTCTTGGGCGTAAATCCATATTTGATCTTGCCTGACCGTTTTTTTACGCAAAGTCGCCGGGCGTGCATGGTTCGCGTCGCCTTTTTTCCGGGTTTGAACTAGGATGCCGGCGGGTCGGAACCGTTTGCGAGGATTGCAAGGGTCATGGAGGGCCCGAAGCATGCCGGAGGCTCGGCTGGGTTGGCCGCGGACGGGGGCGGTCTTGGCGCTGGGGGTGTTGACGCTCGCCGTCGGCCTCGGGTCGGCGTCCCGGCTCACCTATCATGAGGCGTTCGTGGCCCAGGCCGCGCGCGAGATGATCGCCTCGGGCGATTTGCTGACCCCCACGGTCGGCGGGCTCCCCTGGCTCGAAAAGCCTCCGCTGGCGATCTGGCTTGTGGCGTTGATCGGCAAGCTCGCCGGGGGCGTGAGTGAGGGGGTGGCGCGGCTACCTTCGGTTTTTGCGGCCCTGGCGCTGGTGCTCGTGGTCGCGTTGACGGCGGCGAGGCGGTTCGGGCCTTCGGTCGGACTCCTCGCCGGATTGATCCAGGCGACGACCGCGTGGACCGTGATGCGGGGAAGGCTCGCCGAGGCCGACATCCTGCTCGCCGCACTCGTCGCCGCGACCCTCGCCGCGTTCGGCCATTTGCGAGGGGATTCCGAGAACGGCGATGAGGCCACCCTTCGGAAATGGCGCTGGGCGTTCTTCGCCGGGCTCGGTTTGACGTCGTTGACCAAGGGCGTCGGCTTCGGCGCGGCGCTCGTCGTGGCGGCGGCGGGACTGACTCTGATCTGGGACCGCGACCGCAACGCATTGAAACGCCTGATGTTCGGCAAAGGCTGGGCACTCGCCGCGGTGCTCGCTCTCACCTGGCCGGTGCTCGAAGCCTTGCGACACCCCTCGGCCTTGGGGCTCTGGACCCTGCACGTCACCGACCGGTTCTCGGCCAAGCCGCGGCACTTCATCGGGCAGTCGACCTGGTGGTACGCCGGGACGATCCTGGCGATGCTCCTGCCGTGGACCCCCCTGGCGATCGCCGGGGCCTTCAAGTCGCTTCCCGGGGCGTTCAGGCGCGACGGGTCGGGGCGATTCGGCGGCGAACGGCTGTTTTTGGCGTGGCTGATCGGTCCGATACTGTTGCTTTCACTGGCGACCGTGAAGAACTCGCATTACGCGATCCATGCCTTGCCGCCTTGCTCGGTGTGGGCGGCCCAAGGGTTGTTGCGGCTGGGGGCTCGGATCCAGCGGGGGCGAGGTTGGTCGCCGTCGCGGGTTCGCCGTACATCGGTCGCGGGGTTCGCGATTCTGGGGACGGCCTACGCACTCGGCTTTCTTTGGCTGGGACCGAAACTCGACCGTCGGGGGGTCGAATGGGCTTTTTACGAGAACGCCGCGGCGAAGCTCCGCCCGGGAGAACACGTCGCGCTCTTGTACCGCCTCATCGAGTACGACCGGCTCCCGTATGAGACCCCGTTCGGCCCCGTCCCGCACGACTTCGCGGTGAGACTCTTCTATCTCGGACGCCCGGCGTCATGCCGGTTCACGTTCGACGAGCTTGCCGAGGGCGAAGCCAACCGGGACAGCTTCGTCGTCGTGGGCCGCGAGGCCGATGAAGCGAGCCTTAAAACGCTTGGTCGTGTCGAGACGCTCGCCGAGGGGCCTGCCGTCAGCTTCGACCGGACCTTCCGGCTTTACCGGGTGACGAACCCGGCGGCCACCGCCCGCGGGGGCGAGTCGGGGGCAGTCCGGTAGGGTCTGCCATTGGGAACTTCTGGGCTACTGACCGTCCGCCCTTTGGGGGCTGCGAGCCAGTGATTTCGTAGGGTGGGCACCGCCGCCGACCATGCGGCAAGGCGTGGTGGGCGGTCCCCACCCTACGAGGATTCGTCCGCTTGGAAGACGGGGGCTCAGCCCGTCGCGCTTTTCAAGACGTGATGCTCGGTCGCCTCCTTCATGGAGACCTCCAGGAATTTGAGCGCGAGGATGGTTTCGCGCGAGACCTTGATGTGGGCGTCGATCAGCGACTGGATCTGGTCCTGGTAGAGTTTCTGGTTGTCGTGCTGCTGCCGGGTGAGTCGGATGATTTGATCCTGAAACGCTTTCTGGCTGTCGTAGACTTGTTCGTTGAAATTCCGGGTGATGGTTTCGAGCATCAGGTTGATGCGGTCTTGCTGTTTCAGGAAAAGCATCACCACGATGATGACGGCGACGGCACTCGCCCCGTCGGGGAGCAGCCTGATCAGATCTTGCACGGAATCGTCTCCACGACGTTATTAAATTTGTTAATGGGTTCAGGGATCTCGCGGCGGGTCAAGAGAAGGCTTGGGAATGGCGGATGACCCTTCACGAAGTTGTCTTGTTCCATTTCAGTTTTCAGGCGTTTCGGTCATAGCACGCTTGTGGGCGGGGGGAACGACCCGGACGTCGCCGCCGTGGCGAATTCGCGGGACGCTGCGCGGCCGGCGTTGGACCGGGGCTTCGCGATCCGGGTGAAGATCTCCGAGAGTCGACCCACGGCGAGCAGCCATGAAACCGCGGTCACGGTCTCGAGCGCCAGGGCGAACGCCCGGAATTCCGGCCGTTGGTCCGCGTAAACTCGCACCACATGTGAGATCCCGTACAGAATCAGGGGGCCCAGGAAGAGGCTCGACAGCCGAGGGACCGGCGTCCTCTCCGGTCCGCGCCTTCCCAGACTGAGCATCAACCGCATCGACGACACGTTGGTGATGAAGATCAAGACCGCGATCGGCCCCAAGATACTCCCCAACCAGTCGTCCCAGCTTTGGCCGATCGGCCCGTTCAAGAGTCGACCGGTCGCCTCCCATACGTTCTCCATCCTCTTCCTCTCCCCATGGATTGATCGTAACGGTACGCAACGCGTCAAGTTAAAGCGTATCACGCACGACGCGGCCGAAAGGTCGCCGTCGTACCCCGCCTTTTTGTCTGGACCGCTTTAAGAACAATACCGTTCGATGAGTCGTAAGCCGCTACTCAGCCTTATCCTTGCAGACCCTTCGGGGCTACAATTCATTGTCATTTCATGGCTTACGACTCATTGAACGGTATTGGCCTTAAGAAGGGAAATTTCCGAGATCTTCGCGGGCGGGAGGGCTGTTTCATTTTCGAGTTGGAGTTCTCAAGATGCCCGATGCCCGATGGTCAATGACCAAGAAATCCGACCGCGATCATCCCCAGATCCCTCAGTCCTCCATTGGTCATTGACCATTGGGCATCGGACATCTCGGTTCATCGAAAATGAAACAGCCCTGGCGGGCGGCAACCCCTCTGGACGTGCTCCCCGTAAGGATTCGTCCCGGGGCTGATCCGTCTCCCGGGCGAATTCACAGCGCCGATCTTGATGTCCTTCCTTGACTTACCATCGGAACTCGGGGGCTAAGTGTTCTGTGGTCGCGAAAAAATGGCGGAATATGTGCGTGCCGATGGGGCGTGGGAGGGGTCGGCGTCGCGTCGCGAGCCTTTTTTCGAGGGTGATTTTCGGCAACCCTCGGCGGGGGGGAGTGAGCAAAGAGGCCTAAGCTCGGAATAGGGTCGTCCGGCGTCGCGCCGAGGGTCTTGCGAGCGGGAACGGAGGCGAGTGACGGATATGGGTGAGAACGAATGGGAGTCAGGGCAAGGGCCGGGGGAGAGGAATTTCCCGCTGAGGGGCTGGAAGATCCGGTTCGACGCGCCCCCCGGCGAGGAACTTTCGCGCCTGGCGGACTCAGGAGACATCCTCATGCTCTTTCGCGCGTGGGACGCCGCGCAGCGGCAGCTCACCCCTCATGTTCACATTTACCGGGCCGACCAGGGTTCCGAGGGCGGTCGCGAGCGCCGGGAAAACCCACGGTACGTCCCCGCCGAGACGAAGGCATGGATCGGCTGGTGGCACGGCTCGCGGTTCATCGTGACGCCGATCGACCTCGTGAATTTGAGCAAAGGCGGGGCCCTGGTCGGCGTGAGTGAACGCCCGCCGACGGCCCAGCCGGTCTGGCTCTGCCTCGGGGCGCCTCACCCGCTGGAGTACGTCCAGGCCCGCGTTCTGGACAGTAGTCCGCGCCTCGGCTCGGCCGATTTCCGGGTCAGGCTCGACTTCCACACCCCTTGCCCGCTCGGGTTCTTCCTCGCCGCCGGGCACAGGGCCGCGACGTCGTGAGGAGAATCCGCCTGGCCTTGCAGGGTTGTGCGGACCGTCTCTTGCACGCGTTCCGATCCTTGTAGGGTGGGTCAGCGGAGCGCAACCCACCGGATGGCACCGGCCTGCGTGGCGGGTCGCGCCGCGCTGACCCGCTCACCCCTTTCAAGGTGTGCGACTCACCTTCGACGTTCCCTCACATTACGATGCAGTCTTTGTTTTCCCTAGCCCCGGAGGGGCGACCGTCAATAGCCAGGGGCGAAAGCCCCTGGAACAGGCCGTCACGTCATCATCCCGACGAGCCCGGGAGGGGCGGCGGAGTCACCCGCCGGGCCGCATTTCCGCCGCCCCTTCGGGGCTGAAAAAGGGGCACTCCGTCGAACCGTTCGCACACCTTGAAAGGGGCTGACCCACCCTACCGGGATCCGCGCTTATTGTTGCTTGCGGTCCGGGTATTCGAGGATCACGAGCTTGTGTTCCTTCTCGTCGTAGCCGTATTCCTGGTAATACGGCAGCTTCGGCAGGGCGATGTTGTTCGCCTCCATGATCTCTTTCTTGAACTCCTCGAAGTTGGCCGGGAGCTTGTCGTTGGTCGCCTTGTAGAGGTCCATCGCGTGCTGGATGTTCAAGATGGACGTCTTGCCGATGATCGTGACGTAAGCATTGCCTTGCAGAGTGATCGGGTCCTTCGCGGTGATCCGAGGGGGGGTGGCCACGGCCCCTTTCTTCTCCTCGACCGCCGCGTTGCGGATGTCGGTGGTCTTCCGGCCGACGATGAAGTTATCTTGCGGCTTCTTGACAGGCGCGGGCGAGGGGGCTGACTTGGGCGAGGGAGCGGCGCGCTTCGGCCCGGAGGGTTCGCCGGAGTCGTCACAGCCGGCCGCCAGGGCGACGAGGACCACGGGGACGAGGCGGAGTCGCGAACTCATCGGCAATCTCCTTCGGTGGTTTTAGCGTTTGGGTCGCTTCTCCGCTTTCCCCGCTCCGGGGTGGGGGTCGGGGAGGTCGCAGGTCTTGCGTTCGAGGCAGAGATCCCAATCGCCGAGCTTGTCGACGGCGGCCTGGAGCGTGTGCTCAGCGCCTTCCACCAGGACCATCCTCGTGGAGTCGTCGACCAGACGGGCTTGGCCTTCGGTCAAGAGTTTCTTGACGTCTTCCGCGGGCTTCGGCCCTTGGCCCGTGTAGCGGAGGATGAATCGGGACACGTCGGCTCCTCCTATCCGGGGAGGCCATGTCCCTCGAAATTCGCGCCGAAGCCCAGGGTTTTCGCGGCCTGGAACAGGAGTTTCGCGATCGCGTCGGATCGGGCTTCGTTTCGGGGCATGGCCAGGACCGTCGGGCTCGCCGCGAGCAACCTTGCCGCCGCGCCGGTAATTGCCGGGCACGCCATCGACGTTCCGCTCATGAGAGTATAACCCCCGGGGACCGTGGAAACGACCCCCACGCCGGGCCCGGTGACGTCGATCTCAGGGCCGACGTTCGAGAACGCCGCGACGAAGTTCGCCCCGTCCTTGCCGAACGGGTCGAGCATGTCTCCCGCCGGTTCGGAGCCTTCGGGGAAGGTTCCCACGCGCCCCATTGCCGAGACCGCCACCGTCCTGGCATCACTCGCGGGGAAACTCACGGCGCCTCGGTGATCGTTGCCCGCCGCGGCGATCACCAGGGTTCCGGCGGCTCGGGCGTCGGCGATCGCCGAGCGCGTGGCGTCGTCGGGGTCGCCGCCTCCCAGGCTCATGTTGATCAGGTCGCAGCCGTCGGCCGCGGCCTGGTCGATCGCCTTCGCGATCGCGAAGTTCGACGCCTGGTCCTCCTCGCCGTCGACGTGCTTCGCGAACACCCGGTAGCTCCGCAGCGCGACGCCGGGCGCGACGCCGGGGATCTTCCCACGCGCGGCGATGATCCCGCCGACATGCGTGCCGTGGTGGCCGCCGTTGTCGCCGAAATCGGTGTCGGCTTCACCAACCACCGTGTTCGTGCCGCCGACGACCTTCAGGTCGGGGTGGGTCGTGTCGATCCCGCAGTCGATGACGCCGACGGTCACGCCTTCGCCGACGTTCAGGGCGGCCCTTCCGTAGACGTCGCGGACGCAGTCGTTCACGTCGAGCGCGACCGGGTCGAGCTCGATGGCGGCCCCCGTCTTGATCGTGAGGTTTTCTCGCAAGGCCCCCCAGAACCCCTCGTTGGGGAACGCATAAAGGCGTTCGAGCTTCTGTGAGCCTTTGCCGAAGTCGAGGGCGACTGCGCCCGAGGCGTCGGTGGTCCCTTCCTGGCCTTCGCCTTGGTCGAAGTCGATGAAGGCGACGACCCGGACGCCCTGCAAAGGGGACTTGTCGGCCATCGACCGCACAGTCAGGACGATCCGCGGGGCGGACGTGACGAGCCCTGGAATTTTCGGCTTCGCGGCCTTCTTGACCTTCGTGGCGACCGCGGGCCGGTAGACCATCGGCTTGTAAAAGACCTCGGGGACGATCCGCAGCCCCGGCTCCGCGGCGCGGAGTTCGAGCATCGTCTCGCGGGACATCGACACGAGCTTCGCGCCGTTGTCGTGGATGCTGTCGAGGACCGTGACTCGCGCGCTGACGGCCGGCGAAAGGCCCGCGATCGTCGGCCCGCCGGATCCCCATTTCACGCCGATTTCCATGCTCCGCAGGGACACGGCGAGCGACCGCTGCCCGACCCCTTCCGAAGTCTTCAACCCGCGAGGCGGGAGGATCACATAACGCTTCTCCTGCTCCACTGCCTTCTTCGCCTTCGCCACGTCGGATCACCCTTTCGGCACTCGACATTCATGGATTCGCGACGACCATGAAGTCGCCGCCACTACCATGATCATCGGGCGAAGTCGACGTTTGGTTCTGTGGGGAGGGGGGAGTTCTTGAGATCGGGCGGATTTCGGCGGGGCGGAGGGGACCCTTTGGAGGGCGGAAGCTTGGATCGGTTTGGTGCGGCGAAAGTATGGCTTCGCCGTGTTTCGTGGGGTCGGCCATGCCACCCCTTTCAAGGTGATCGAACCGGGGCACTCCGTCGAGCCGTTCGCACACCTTGAAAGGGGTGGATATCGCAGGCTACCCCCCCGCGATCGCCCCGACCACAAGAAACGGCTCTTTTCCGGACGCCACCTCTTCGGGAAGGGGGGCGTCGGGGGGCTCTAAGGATAGGTCCTGCTCGCAGGCGAAGAACCTTAAAAAGGCGCGCCTCTTCAAGGTAACGTGGTCGCGGATCGTCCCTTGAAGGACCGGGTAGAGGGCTTCGAGGGCGTCCAGGACCGAGCGCTGCGTGGGGGAACCCTCCACGCGGAGCTCGACTTCTCCGCTGACTTTCGCCAAGGTCCGCAGGTGGAACGGAAGGACGACTCGGATCATGGCAGGGTCTGCACCTCGACGGAATAGACCGAGGGGAGGTCGCGGACGATCGGCTTCCAGGTGTCGCCGCCGTTCGACGACGCGTAGACCTGCCCTCCGGTCGTACCGAAATAGACCCCGCAATCGTCGAGGGCGTCGATGGCCAGTGCGCTTCGCAGCACGTTCACGTAGCAGTCGCCCTGGGGCAGTCCGTCGGTGAGCGATTCCCACTCGTTTCCGCCCGTCTTGCTCCGGTAGACCTGGAGCTTGCCGTCGATCGGGAAGTGCTCGGAGTCGCTCTTGATCGGGACGACGTAAATCGTCTCGGGCTCGTGGGCGTGGACCTCGATCGGGAACCCGAAGTCGGTCGGCAGGTTTCCACTCACTTCGTGCCACGATTCCCCGGCGTCGTCGCTCCGCATCACGTCCCAGTGCTTCTGCATGAACAGGGTGTCGGGTCGCGACGGGTGCATCGTGATGCAGTGGACGCAGTGGCCGACCGTCGCGTTGGGGTCGGGGAGTTCGTGCGGGGATTTGAGCCCTTGATTGATCGGCTTCCACGTTTTTCCGCCGTCGTCAGTCCGGAACACGCCCGCGGCGGAGATCGCGATGTAGATCCGGTCGGGGTTATTAGGGTCTTCGACGATCTTGTGCAGGCCCATGCCGCCTGCGCCCGGTTGCCAGAATTTGCCGGACTCGTGACGGCGCAAGCCGGGGAGTTCCTCCCAGTTCTTGCCGCCGTCGGTCGTCTTGAAGATCGCGGCGTCTTCGGCCCCCGCATACACGACGTCGGGGTCGGTCTTCGACGGTTCGAGGTACCAGACGCGCTTGAATTCCCAGGGGTGTTGCGTGCCGTCGTACCAGAGGTGGGTTCCGGTGGCGCCGTCGTAGACGAACTTGTTGCCGACGGGCTCCCAGGTCTTGCCGCCGTCGTTGGAGCGCTGCATCATCTGCCCGAACCAGCCGCTGGTCTGCGAGGCGTAGAGGCGGTCCGGGTCGGCCGGGGACCCTTTGACGTGATACATCTCCCAGCCCGCGAAATGGGGGCCGGTGATCTCCCAGCGGTCGCGCTTGGCGTCCGACGTCAGGATGAACGCGCCCTTGCGCGTGCCGACGAGCACTCGTACCCCGCTCATTCCCCGACTCCTTTTTTTCCTGAGGGGTGGGTCTCAACTCAAACCGGCTGCTCCTCAATGGTGGGCGGTTTGGCGGCGGCATTCTGCCAGAACCCGGAAGAACTATCCAGACGTATCGTGGTCCAATTCGTGAATCACCGGGTCCGCGGAACCCGGAGACCATGCGGACATGGACTTCGGTCAAGGAATGCGCGGGGAGAGATCCGAAAACGGTCGCCCTCGCCCCGGCTCTGCGGGGAGAGGGTCAGGGGCCGCGCCGGATGTGGCCGTAACTCGTTCCCACGCTTGTACGTGGGGATGCCGTACCCGACGCTCCGCGTCGTCTGATGTTATAAAATGCGGACGCAGAGCGTCCAAGACGGCATTCCCGCGCGGAGCGAAGCGTGGGAACGAGTGTTTCGCCGCCTTACTGGTTCTCCGGGCTCTCTCGAAAAACCTCATCCACGATGGAATCGAGGCCGGCGAAGCGGCCTTTGTAGTCTTCGGCGGTGGGGTGCTCTCCGCCTTCAGAGCGGAGTTCGACTTCGAGGGCGATCAGCTCGTGGAGGAGGACGGGGCTTTGGGACGGGTCGACCGCGCCGAGATAATTCTCGATGCGAGGCGAATCGCCTGCCCGCCAGCCGGACTCGAACGAGTCGCAGAGCCGGTCGATGTGCTCGGTTTCGGTCAGGGACAGCGACTCGGAGTTCTTCGGGGGTTGCGCGCGCATCAGATCCCCTCCGGCTCAGAGGTCCCTTGCCCGCGCTCGAGTTCAAGCTCTTCGAGGGTGTGGCGGATGATCACGACCTTCCGCGCGACACTACGGGTCGAACACCCCAGCTTCCCGGCGATCTCCGCGTAGGTGTAGCGGTCGCAGATCAACAGCGCGATCGTTTCCAGGACCTTGTCTTTGGCGGCGAGGTGTTCGATCAGGATCTTGAACTGCTCGGCCGCCATGAGGTCGAATTCCTCGGGCGGCACGAACGGGACGTTCAGGTCGTCGAGCGGCACCTGCGCGTGCGCCGGGGGCCTACGCTTGCGCCTGGATTTTTTGATCTCGTGGAGTGCGCGGTTGTACGTGATCTTCGCGAGCAGGCCCCAGAGCAAATGGCGGTCCTGGACGTGAGGCCAGCGCCCCTCTTTGAACCCCATCACGACGACGGTGAGGGCCTCGTTGGCGAGGTCGTCGCCATCGACGATGGAACGCAGGTTAGTCGGGATCTGTCTCCGCGCGACGTTCGTCAACCGCGGCCCGTAGCGCTGCCAGATCACGGCCGCCGCTTCGACGTCACCCGACCGGATGAGCTGCATCTGCCCGGAGATGGACCCCATGACTTCCCCTTTTCCCTGGGCCTCACGAAAGACGCGATCCGACCGATGCTATCCGCGCCCAATCCCCCCGTCCACCGATCGATTTCCCCCGGATCATGAACACGAAGAGGCGCGCGAAGCGTCTTTCCATCTTGAATTTGTCATTTTCACCCCGAAGAAGACAAAACGGGGGCATTCTGGTTTCCTGTGGAGAAATCGGCGGTTTGGAGGGAGAGTGACGGATGACCGAGATTCCCCGTCCTTGGGCCATGATCGGCAATGCCCCCCTCTCTTGTTTGGTCTTGCGGCCACGAACAATTAAATGAAACGGACACCAATGATCCTCCAATGATCCTGCGAACCGACCGTGCGTGTCATGATTGCCGTATGAACCCGTTCCGTCGCATCCTATCCCGCTTCCGACACAGGCCCGGCATGGTCGGAATTCCGCCTTCCGCTTGGCAGGTGTCGGCTGACGCAGGGTTACACGCCGTCGATTTCTCGCATCGCTACGCCGAGCCGATGAATTACCACGTTGAAAACCGGATGATGAAGTTGGGAATCCCGACCGACCAAATCGGGACAGGCGATAAGGAGTACGGCATCCTCCACGCGGCATTCCATCCCCGCGACAAGATCGGCGGCAGCAACGGGGCGGGCGCTCGACTTACGGTCGATTCCGGGGTGTTCAATCCGGATCTGATGGCCGAAAAGCCCGCGGCGAAGGTCTGGGCCGAGGCGAGACTCAGAGATCGCCTTGACGCCGTGATCGCCCACGAGTACGAAGAAGCCAAGGACGGAAGCCACCTGACCGCGCTCGTGCGCGGGCCGGACACGGATTTGCCGATCCGCGAGGATGCACGGAAACTGCTTCGCTCGATGCGCGGCGACCCGAAGGAGAGATGACATGCTCCACAATTTGACCATCGGGCACATGGACACCACGCTGGTGGCCGAACGGGGCAGCCATGTCCTCAAACCGCTCGAAGCCGAAGCCGTCGAACGGCACCTCGCCGCGCTCGGCACTCGAGCGGAAGGCCAGTGGATTCTGGACGGCGGCAAAGTCGAGATCCGCAACGGCTGCGTGATCGTGCCGTGGCTGGGAGGGAAAAAGAATTTGGTCGCCGAAGAATTCGCACTCCGCATGGTCCGCGACACCGGGTGTCAGGTGATCGACAGGGAGCACGGGAGGGTGGTCGATCCGAACACACTTAAGGGGTTAACCGGAGTGACCGTTCACAAGCCGTTCTTCGCAAGGGCCAGGCAATTGGTGGAGAATGGGTGGAAGCGAGGCTGAGCATGTCTTTAAGCCATAATTGATGAGCATACGCTGTGTCCACATCCTTGGTCGTCGCGGATTCGGCCTTGCCTATAATCCCCGCAGCCCGTCAAGGATGAGGGATCTCCCCTTCGTTCTGCCACTAATAGCTGTCGCCGGAAACGATGTCCCCGCGCTCGCGAGTGGCCAACGCGCGCCAGACCGCCAAATTGATCGGATCGCGGATGAATCGCACGCTGCCGTCCATCATCATCGCGTTGACGCCTCCCGGGTGCCGACTCCGAGCGGTGAAGACCCCTTCGTGCAAGGTTCGCCAATGGATGTCTTCCTTGAACGAGTAGATCGAGCAATCATGGATCTTGGCGTTCGGCGTCGCGCAATGGTTGTAGTTCGTGAAGTGATAACCCGAAAGGAACCAACTCTCTCCCGATCGGGTTTCAATCGGCAAAGACGCCGAGGCGGAGGCGCACACCGAAAGCACCCAATCGGTCGTCACGGGTTGCGTGAGACTCCCCATGAGAGCGTCGCCCGCGCCCGTCACGACGTAGTCGCCATCCGACCAGACACCCGCCGTCCAGTTCCCCTGAAGCCGTTCCGAGGCGCCGACGGTTTGTGACAGTCCATCCTTGAAGGAAGCGGGTCCATAGAATCGATGAGTGGTGAACGGACCGTCATTGGCATCCTGCTTCAAAGGTGCAGGCGCGTGCCAAGGGCTTGGGCCGATGTTGAAACGATAACTGGAGCGACCGTATCCCGAGACAGGCGGTATTAAGTCGGCGGGACACAGGAACAGATTGACCGTGAGGCTCATCGCGGTGATGTTGGCCCATAGCGAGCTTGGGAGGGTGGCTTCGCCGGTCAGGTTTGTGGCGTTGTATAGCGGCCCCTGGTCCATCTGGGCGAGCATCCTGACCAGGGGGCTATAACCGTGGTTCGAGTATGTCGTCTTGCCTACCGAGCCGCTGATCGTAACCACGCCTGGAAAGAAACCATAAATGGATTCGTACGATTGCAGAGCGATGCCGACCTGCTTGAGATGGTTGATGCAATCGATCCGTCGCGACGCTTCGCGAGAGGCTTGAACGGCGGGCAGCAAGAGCGCGGCGAGCACGCCGATCACAAAGACCACCACCAGGAGCTCGATGAGTGTAAATCCCCTGGTTTCCGATCGCTCACTGATTGGAAAAGGAGGGCTCATGGCGGTGTGCCTTGCGATAAAAGATCGTGCATGAGGTCAGAAGTAACACGATGCCGAGTAGCGTCAAAAACACAGGCCGCCAACCCCATGGAATCCGCTCAACTGGCATCGTGGGAATGGACGTCGTCGAATTTCCGAGCTTGAGCGGCTTGGCTCGACTCCTCGCGGCCGGGGAAAAGTCGTTTACGTCCCACACCCGTCGTCGTCCGAAGCCGAGCAACCGATCTGAGTCGGAAACTGTGACATCGGTGGGGAATGCGAGGGCGAATACCGCGCGGTAGGGTCGTTGGGTGAAGTTGGCCTCTTCGATCACGACTTCCCGAGCGATCGACGTGGTGGTCCCGCCGCTCGGGGTGAGGTATGCTTCGGCGAGAGACCAACGGAAAGGCAGCCAACCCCGCTCCACTCGTTTGATGTCGTGGTTATTCATCTGGATGAGCGCGGTAACATCTCCATGCGGGACGTATTCCAGCAACCGAGTCTGAACAGGGATGGCCCCGTGTCCTAAATCGACCCAAAACGTGAACTTTTGCTTCGTGGCTTTGGTTTGAAAATCGACGCTGATCTTGACCACAGGTACGCCGTCGAGTCGAGCCGCGTCATCAAACTCGACGAGGACCGCGCCTTCGCGCCTCTCCAGAACCTTCGACAGGCACTTGCCCAGGTCATAACTGGGAGGATCGGGGTTCCCGAGACTTAGCGGGATGCCATCCACGAGCCGGTAGAACTCTTTAACTCCGGCACGCAAATTCGCCGAATGAATGGTCGTCTGATCGTTTGTGCCGACACCAATGTTATCGATTAACGTGGTCTCGCCATCGGTCAATAAACGGCGCGACCAAATCGTGGACATGGCAGTCGTCGGTGAGGTCTTCACCCGGCGAGCCTTGAGCACCTCCAGAGTGTGCAAATTGTCTTGGCGACGGTACAAACCGTCGCAGAAGTAAACGCCTTCGGAAGGGGATAGGCGCTTCCAATCGCCCTTCAACGCGGCGTCAAAGCCTTCAACGTTCGACGCCGAACCGAGTTCTCCATCACAGGAATGAAAGCGAATCGTGCTGGTCGCCGACAGCGCGGCGCGATTGGCTTCGTACGCCGCACGTATCGCCACCAATGCCTTTTCGCCTTCCTTCGTGTCCTGGCCGGAAAGCAAAGCCAAAGTCAGCACGATGAGCGACGAAAGCATCGGAGGTCTCCTTGTTTCGTCGAAAGCGTGGTTTGAGCGATGTTTCGCGAATTGCTCGCCAGTGAGACCCATGTCGTTTCGCCGGCGTTTCCGTCTTTGAGTTCCGTCTTTGCCTGCCCCTTGGATATGGTATAGGTGCCCAGATCGATTCGATCCGGCACGATCCGAGCATCCTGGAACGATTCAAACCGGAGATGGTAGATCCAGTTGGGATGGTCGGGATGGTTGGTTTTGAGCGTGCATGAGATATCGTTGATCGTATATACCGGAGAAACCCTCACGATCATCGTCAGGGTCATCGAATCGCCGGGTTGGAGCGTGCGTTTCTCCAAATCCACGGTGGTGCAATCGCACGAGTGGGCCTCGCTGAGAATGCGAACCGGCCTGCCGGTCGTGTTCTCGACCCGAATCCGCTGGGTCAAAGTCGGGGTCTTCGAAGCGAAGACCGCTCCCAAGTTGATGGTCTCGCCCAGGGATTTCCGGCCGCTCTCAGAAGTGCATCCAGCGAAGTTCGCCGCGGAAAGCGACAGCAAGACCAAGGTGACAAAATGACGTGGCGTGGCGTGGCGTGGCGTGGCGTGGCGTGGCGTGGCGTGGCGTGGCGTGGCGTGGCGTGATGGGATGGGATGGGATCGTGGAAAAGATATGCACGCATTGGAACCAATCCCGTAAAAGATCGTCCAACCCTCGCCACCGCACGATTAATGGCAGTCTTACCAATCAATCATTCCAAGTCAATCAAAATTTTCTGATATTTTTTAGTTTTGTTGGTCGGCTGCTAGATTCTCCAAATCCCCTTTTTTCGAGAAAAACCGGAATGTCGCCGTTTTTGGCGATCCTCGGCACGATGGGGATCAAGTATAAATAGGAAGCGTAGGCTTGTATCGAGACTCCAGTGAGAGGGGGCGGACTGATGGCGGACATCGCCAAGATCCTCAAAGACCTGTATGACTCAAAGCTGAAGAACGACTGCTCGGGCTTCTTCAAGGGGCTGGCGCAACAGCTCGGCCTGACCGGTTACGATCACCTCAACGCCGACTTGATCGTCGCGAAGATCTCGGACCCCGCGGGCGGCTGGGAGAAGCTGGGAGAGGGGGTGACCGACGGGGCGACGGCCGCGGCCTCCGCCGCCGAGGGTTATCTCGTCGTGGCGCTCTTGAAAGCCGCCGACCACGACCCCCACCGGAAGAATAAGAAGACCGGCGAGGTCGAGGTCCGGCCTTACACGCACGGACACCTCTCGATCGTGATCCCGGGCCCCCTCAAGGAGGGCTATCCCCAGGTCGTTTCCGGGAGCATCGTCGCCGACGGCCAGAGCGACGGATCCAAGACCGTGCTCGGGGTCTGGAGGCGGATCGACGCCCCTCATGTCAAGTATTACCGCTGGCCGACAAAGTTCCCCGTCCTACTCACCAAGTAAAAATCGGCTGAGAATAACTGCCCGACTCTTCACCCTGAAGGAGTGGTCGAGGAAAGCCCGGGGCAACGCCCCGGCCTGAAGAACAGGGACATTCTGGCTTTCCGTGGCAAAATGGGCGATATGGAAAGTTTTGAAATACCCGGATTCTCCATCCCGCGGCCATAATTCAGAATGTTCTCCTATTTTGATGGTTTCGGAATGCCCCGACTTCTCGGAAAGATCCGCACGCGGTTTCGGCAACGATTCTTTCCGCGCGGATCGGCGACCGTTGACGCTCAAACAGTGCTCGACCGGGAGGCCCCGCCCCCTTCGCCTCACTTTCGGGGAGGCTCGAAGCCTTACACGCGCTGGTGGTGGCTCGCGGGTCCGTTTCGTCGCGAGGATATTGTCGGTCAGCTCGAATGGCTCCGGGCCAACGGTTTCGGCGGGGTCGAACTCGCCTGGCTCCGGCCTTCGTGGTTGCACAACGCCGAGCCGGGGATCGAGTGGCTCGGCGCGGGGTGGGCCGAACTCGTCGCGTTCACGAAGCGGGAGGCCGATCGGCTCGGGCTCGGCTGCGATTTCACGTTCGGGAGCTGCTGGCCGTTCGGCGGGTCGGTCGTCGAGAAGGAGGACGCCTCGCGGACCTTCGACGGCTTCTCCCGGCAGCAGCTTCACGGGTCATGGGAACACGCCTTCGGGGGACGTCCCTCCATTCTAAATCACCTCGACCGCGGGGCGCTCCGGCGCTACGCCGCGGCCATGATCCCCGCGTTCGCCGGGGGGCTCAGCGGGACGGCCTCCGCGCTCTTCTGCGACTCGCTGGAACTCGACACGAGGCGGCTCTGGGACCCCAAGCTCTGGGATTTTTTCGCCGAGCGATTCGGTTACCGGCTGGAAGGGCTGGTGGACCAGATCGACGACGACCCCGACCTCCTCTATGACTACCGGACGGCGATCGCCGAGACGATCCTCCGCGAGTTCTACCAGGAATTCACCTCGATCTGCCACGAACACGGGAGTTTTTCGAGGGTCCAATGTCACGGAGCCCCGACCGACCTACTCTCGGCCTACGCGGCGGTCGACATCCCCGAGAGCGAGGCGATCCTCTTCCCGCCGCCGTTCTCACGAATCGCCGCCTCGGCCGCCGCGCTCTCGGGTAAGCCTGTCGTGAGCACAGAGACGTTCACATGTCTCTACAGTTTTTCCAGACGGACGAACCTCGCGCCTTACCAGTACTGGCATAAGGAGCAGGTCGCCGACCTGAAGCTTCTGGCGGACGCCCTGTTCGCGCAGGGGGTCAATCAGGTCGTTTGGCACGGAATGCCGTTCAACGCGCCGGGGGGTAAAATCGAGTTCTACGCCTCGGTCCACGTCGGCCCCGACGCCGGTTTCGCCGACGAGATTCCCGCGTTCAACGCCTACCTCGAAAGCGTCTCGGCGCTCCTGAAGCTGGGCAAGACCGAGTCGCGCCTGGCGGTCTACCTGCCCAACGAAGACAACCGCCGGCTCGGGTGCATCCCCGACGAGGAGCGGACCCCGGGCGCCGTGCATCGCTGGGAAATGCGGCATGTGGTCGTCCCCCGGGAAACGGAAGGGTATGCCCCTGTGTGGATTTCCCCGGCGTTTCTCGGTCGGGCCACGGTCGTCGACGGCCGGATGCAGATCGGCGACTGTGCCGTCGCGGCGCTCCTGCTCGACGTCGACTGGCTCGCCGGTGACGCCCTGGCCAAGGTGGTTCGGCTTTCCGACGCCGGGTTGCGAGTGATCCTCCGCCGCTTCCCCTTTCCGCCCGAAAGGCGTCCGCGGGCCGACTACGACACGCTCCTGGACTCCCTCCGCACGCGCATGAATGTCTTCACTCGACTCGAAGACGCGGGCCTGACGCCGCTCGTCAGCGGGGACGACCTTCCGCCGTTCTGGGCGCGCCGGACCGCCGAGGCTCTGTACCTCTTCTTCGCCCACCCGAAGGGCCGGAACCTGCGTTCCCCGATGACGTACGGGCAGTCTCTCTGCCGGGGGAACGAGGTGCGTCGGGTCGCGATCGACTTCGACGGAGCCACACACCGGCTCGCCCTCGTGTTCGAGCCGTACCAGTCGCTCCTGGTGCGGGTCTCCGGGGCCGAAGGCGTGCAACTCGTGGACATCGCGTACAGGCCGCGCGAGCCGGTCGGGTCGGCATGAGACCCGTGACCCACGGGATGAAACGAACAACGGAACAACTCTAAAACCGTTTCTCGTTCTCGTAAGCCGCCTGCACGACACCCCAAATCGCGTCGGACATGTGCCGGTGGCCTTCCTCGCTGAGTTAGCGACGGGTCGCGTGTGCGGCCGAAGAGGCTTGCAAAGTTCGTCCTTCTCCCCGCGGGAGAAGGTGGCCGAAGGCCGGATGAGGGTTCCCGATCTCGGCGTAAAGCAAAAAAGACCCTCATCCGCCGCTTCGCGGCACCTTCTCCCGGGGGAAGAAGGGTTGATGTCGGACTTTGCAATCCTTCTGATGTGCGGCCGGGTGGCAGGGCGGTGCCCCGGCTTCCGGAATCTGGGAGACCGTGGGACCGAGTCCGTCGACTCATGACCGGACGATCGGCCGCGAAACTCGGAGTTCCGGGTCTTGTTCTCTCAACGCTTCGGCGGCACTCCGTAGTCGCGTTGCCGGGCGTAATGGAGCAACGATGGCTCGATCGTGTCGGCCAGTCCGAGGCGGCAGTGGCCGGCGAACGCGTCGAGCCACGCTTTCCATTCCGGCGAGCCTTTCATCGCGAGGACCGTCTCGCGGGACGGCCCTTCCCGTTTGGGACGGCCCGGTCTTTTCCGTTCTTGATCCGTCATCCGCGACGCCCCTCCCTTCCGCGGAGGGTGTTCCCCACGCACGATCAGTCGGCACACCCGTCCCAATGACCATCCTAGCGTAAATGCGTCCAAAAAACAGTAATTACTTACTTACTGAAATTAAATATTTTTTTATGATTCTTGTATGAATTCCGCGCTGGTCTCTTCTCCGGGGCTAAAACCATCACCACCCCGAAATCCGTCAGGAGTCAAGTATTTTTTAATTTCAGCTTAGGTTAGTATTCTGCTACTCATTTAATAACGAGGGAAAGAGTCCGACGCCCGGGACGCAATTGAGTTCCCGGGAGACGAGACCTCCGGCCGGGGCAAGTGATCGAGCCGTAGGAGTCGAACTCCGCCGGGAAAACCCCGGTTCAGACCACGGGAGGGCGATATGGCTACGGACCTCGACCGGCTGTCATCCGACGAGCCGATGAGCGAAACGGCGGCGAGGGAGGCCCTCCGATACGCCGAGGAAATCCTGGAGACGCTGAGGGAGCCGTTCCTGGTCCTCGACAAGAATCTCCGGGTCATGACGGCCAACGCCTCGTTCTATCAGGCGTTCCATACCTCCGAGGACGAGACGGTGGGCCGGTTCCTCGTTGAACTCGGCAACGGCCAGTGGGACATCCCCATCCTGCGGGCCTTGCTGAAGGAGGCGCTCCCCAGCGCGATCGACCTCAACGACTTCGAGGTCGAGCATGACTTCCCGGCGATCGGCCGCAGGAACATGCGGCTCAACGCCGGTCGCTTTTCATCGCAGGGCGAGCACCCCGATTTCGTCCTGCTGGCGATCAAGGACGTCACCGAATGGAAGAAGTCGGTCGCCGCCCTCCGGAATTCCGAACTCCAGTTCCGTCGCCTCTTCCAGACGGCCAAGGACGGGATTCTGATCCT
>JAYUFP010000535.1:0-5098 GCA_043738665.1 Isosphaeraceae bacterium | reverse complement strand
ACCGGCTCGTGATTTCGACCGAGACCCAAGAACTCGATACGACGCTGCCGGGTCGACCGGAAATCGACTTCCCCCTCGAAGGGGAGACGATCGCAGGCTTCCGGCTCGCCGAGGAGCTCGGCCGCGGCGCGTTCGCCAGGGTTTTCAGGGCCGAAGAGCGCCAGCTCGCAGACCGTCCGGTCGCGCTGAAGGTCGCCAGAAACGGCTCACGCGAACCGCAGACGCTGGCCAGACTTCAGCACACGAACATCGTGCCGGTGTACTCCTATCGGATCGACCCGGTCTCGGGACTGCACCTGTTGTGCATGCCCTTTTTTGGCAGGCTCACGCTGGCCCGCATCCTCGCCGACGAGGCGGTTCGCAAGGCGAGGTCGGGCTCGGAACTCCTCGACGTCATCGACCGTCTCGAAGGCTCCGGGACGGGAAATTCGGCGGTGCCGCGGGCGACGGGAAGATCGGCCCTCTTGAAGCGATCCTACCCTCAGGCGATCGCCTGGTGGGGAGCGCGGATGGCCGAGGCGCTGAACCACGCCCACGAGCGCGGAGTGCTTCATCGCGACGTCAAGCCGTCAAACGTCTTGGTCACGTCCGACGCCATGCCGATGCTGCTCGACTTCAACCTCGCGCGGGAGGTCAATCTCGACGCCGCCGCTGCCGAAGAGGCGGTCCCGGGCGGAACGCTCGACTACATGGCCCCCGAGCACATCGAGGAAATGATCGAAGGGATTTCCGACGGCGTCGGCGTCCGTTCCGACATCTTCGGCCTCGGGGTGCTGCTCTTCGAGGCAATCATGGGTGAGAGGCCGTATCCGCCCCCTCGCGGAGCGGCCACGGCCATTGAACTGCTCCACCGCGCCGCTCAAGACCGCCGAGCCGGAGCTCCCCGGCTCCGCACGCGTCGGCCTGAAGTGCCCGGGGCGCTCGAGGCGGTGATCCGCCGTTGCCTCCTCCCTGATCCTTCCGGGCGTTACGCGTCGGCTGCCGACCTCGCCGCCGACCTTCAGGCCGTGGCCGACGACCGACCGTTGAAGCACGCCCACGAACCATGGCCGGACCGAACCGTTCGCTGGTTCCGGCGACACCGTCGCTCGATCGCGGCCCTAGCCCCGGTCGTCGTCGCGACCGTCCTGGCGGCGGGACTCGCCCTGAACGCGAGGGATGACCGGGAACGGCTGTTCGCGAAGGTCAAGAGACTTTACGACGACGGGGCCGCCGCGGAGACCAGTGGCGACTATGCCAGAGCCGCCGTGCTGTTCAATTCGGCCGTCAAACTGGTCGACCGACCCGATCCCGCCAATGACCTGCCGAATGCTCAAAGTCCCTCCTCGCTCTGGCCGACCGTCACCGAGTTACGGCAACAGGCGCGGACCCGCCAGCTCCTTGCCGAGCGGACGTACCGATTTCGAGAAGTCGCGGAAGCCTTCCCCGCGCTCATCGAACCGCTCCGTTTTCGGCTGGTCGGGTTCGGTGCCGACCTCCCGGCGGTCTCCAGCGAGATCCAGCGAGTCCTGCTTCCGTTTCATGTGTTCGAGCCGGGCGACTGGTTCAACCGCCCCGACATCATCAACGATCTGGACGAGCCGCGCCGCTCCCGGCTCGTCCGTGAGGTCAACGAGTTGTTGTTCTTGTGGGCGGTCGCTCTCGTTGAAACGCGAGAACCTGAAACCCTGACGCAGGCGGTCCGGCTTTGCGATAAGGCTCTCGAGTTCGCCTCCCCGCCAGGCCCCTGGCATGCCCTTCGCGATCAGGCCGTTGCGCGGCTTGAAGATCGCGTCACGACGCCGGCCGGCCCCGGTTCGGAAATCACAGGCTCGTCCGACGAGCTCTCAGCCGTCGGGTGCTTCGAGTGGGGCTACCTCCGGTTTCATGATCGCAAGCGAGAGTCTGCACAGGCGTGCCTCAAGAAAGCCGTGAACCTCGACCCCGGCAACGCCTGGTATCGGTTTTGTCTGGGCCTGGTTTTCGAGGATCCCGCCGGTCGCAACACCACCGAACCTTTGAGGCATTACGACGCCGCGCTCGCGCTCCAGCCGAAATCGCCATGGGTCCGTTACAGCAGGGCCAGAGTCTATCGATCCCGAGGCGCCTGGGAGTGGGCGATCGAGGATTTTCAGCGGGCTCTGAGTGACCTGCATGAGCTTCCTCCGCAGTACCGCGATCGCCAGTTCGAGGCGAGAACCCGGCTGGAACTGGGGCTAGCCCGCCAGTCACTGGGGGACTACGCCGGGGCGAGAGAGGAGTATGATCGGGTCATCGCTTCCGACGGCTCCGGACCGTTCTCACGCGGGGCGCGCGCGAATCAGGCGAAACTCGATGCCGACTCGGGAGACATCTCGGCCGCCGTCCGCGAGTATGAGCGTCTGCTCGTTTCCGACCCCGCCGATCGCTCGGCTCGATTCAGCCTCGCGCTGATCGCGCTCCGCGCGGGAGAGCCCGAGCAGGCGGAGCGTGTGCTTACGGAACTGCTGAGCAAAGTTAATTATCCCGACGCCGACGCCTTCGCCTACCGTGCCGTGGCAAGGCTCTCCCTGGGACGCGGCGAAGACGCGCTCGCGGACGCGGACGCGGCCGTGCGCCGGAGTTCGTCCCCCAACCGGGAACGAATCCGGACTCGGGTGCGGATCGCACTCGGACGGATCGGCGAGATTCACCCTTCCCGGCCGGAGGAACTCCTCGCGTTGCCTCTGAACGGCCGCCCCCTCCGCCGAGACCTCCGAAGCTTCGCGGATCGACTCGCGCAGGTGGGCGCTTTCGGGGAGCGAGTGGACGACCCTCGGATTCTCGACGCGCTCCTGACCCGGGCCGTCGTGCTTTCCGCCCTCGGAGTCGGTGCGGCCGAACAAATCGCGAGCCGGGCGGTCATGATCGCGCCGGAATCCTCGCGCGCGTTGCTGACTCGGGCCTGGATTCGTCGTCACTCGGGAAAAGTCGTCGGCGCGCGCGAAGACCTCGAATCGGCACGCGCTCTCGATCCCAACGACGTGCGAGTCTGGGAACTGAGCGGACGTCTCCGCCTTGATGTCGGCGACGCGAACGAAGCCCTCGCCGAACTCAGCAGTGCCATACACAAGGGTGCCGACGGCGTGACCATCCGCAGCACTCGCGCCCGGGCGTTGATCGCCCTGAACGACCCGGCAGCCGCATTGATCGACTGGGCGGCCGTCCTCGAACTGGATCCCGACGATCCCGACGCCTACCTCGGCCGGGCCGAGACATTCCTGGCGCTCAAGGAATGGGATCAGGCCCTCGCCGATCTGGAACAGGCCGCTTCGTGGACCGAGGGGCGTCCGGGACTCAGTCTTCGGATTACCTGGGGGTTTCTCCGGGTCGTCCCGAGCCGCCCCAATCTGCTCCCCAGAGTTTTCACGCAGCTCAGATCGACCCTGTCGAGCGCACGCTCGAACTGACCGCGACGGATACTCAAGTCGGCTTGAGCAAGTACCGGCGGAGAACCGATCTCGCGGTTACCTGATCGCGAGCCGGATCGACCAGTGACGGGAAAGCGAGCCCCGAAACAACGGCGAACGCCAGCGAGATCGTTCCGGAGAGCAGGGAACCGCGACTGATTGAGGCCGGAGCGAGCCAAGAAGTCGACCGGCCCGATCGCTTCGCCGGTTCAAGCGCCTTAGACGGACGGGGCGTTGATGGGAGCGGAACAAGTTGAACCGCCGATACCTGCGCGAAAGAGACGGACGACCGAATGGCAGGGACCGTGAGATCGACCGATGTCCCGATGAGCGGAAAACCGCCCGGACCTCGCAAAGTAACCACAGGACTGCTGGGAGACCCCTTGACTTCAGTCAACGAGTCGTCGTCCCAGGTCGACTCGCCGGTTTCGGAAAACTTGCTGCGAGGCAGATCCATCAAGGCAAGGTCAACCACCGGCGCGGAGTTCGTGAGGTCGACCGATTTCCTGGAATCCTCGCCTTGATCGACGATCGGAAGAAAAACCCCCCGGTTAGGAAGGGGCCCGGTCGCCACCAGACCCGGCGAATATGTCGTGTTACGGGTCAGGTTCTCCATCGATTTGCGTAAGTTCGAAGACGCGGCAACGGGTGTCGGGCCGGTGGGCTCGGGGCTACGCACGGGCTCGGAGGGGTCGTTTGTTCCGGTCGGAGTAAACGCTCCGGAATTAACGACCGGCCTCGCCGGGCCGTTCGATCGGGGGGTCAGGCCGAGAACGAACGAGGAATCCATGGACGGTGCCGGGAGAGACGAAACCGCACCGAACGGGGAACCTCCGACGACGCCCCCGTGGGAGAGAGTCAGACCAGTCTGGCCGTTCACGACGATTTTCAAATAGATGGAATGACCCGCGGCGGTCAATCCGTGGCCCTGGATCGGGAGATTGATGGCGAGCGAGGAAGAGCCGGCTGACGGTTGTGCCGCGAGCAAATCGCGGCCACGTTCGTCGAGGACCGAGATGGACTCGTTCAACGGGCTCACGCCGTCGGGCGAGTGCAACTCGATTTTGAGGGCCGTCATGTTCGCCACGAGCGGAATCTTGTAGATCGATTGCCCCCGGCCGAGGGCGACGGTACCCTTGACGACGACCGGATTGGCGCTGGAAAGCGTGATCGCTTCGACACTTGCGATCGGGAATGTGGTGTCCGCCTGCGCGGGGTTCGGATCCACCGGAGCTTCCGCCCCTAATTCGATTCGCATTGAGGCGCGACCCACTTCCGTGACGGAAAGCAGGCACCGCGATTCCAGGCGCTCAAGACTCCGCCCTACGAAAGTCGACGCGCAACCCTTCCGGACCCGGAGTCGGGTGTTTCGTGACAACGCGTTGGGACGTTGGGACTTCCGCAACATCGTCTTGGCAACTCAGGGGGATTGGAAGGCGAAAAAGCCGTCCTGATCGGGAGCGATCGTGTCGCATCCATAAGATAGACGAAAATGGCGTCGCGTTCCCGACAAAAAAAAATTCAATCCGTCGGATTTGACGGGTGCGCCAACGGATTCCGGCGGAGTCGTCTTCGCCCTGAGGATCGCTGAGTTAATCACTTGAGGGCGATGTTCTTTGCGTGCCACTGGTCGTACCCGACCAGTGCGCGTTCGGGGCAAGCCTGCCAATGGTCGAGTCCGACCGGTGGCA